>JAFLSG010000049.1 GCA_022511065.1 Prevotella sp. | reverse complement strand
GCATCTGCCTTACAAGCAGAGGGTCGGGGGTTCGAATCCCTCAGCGCCCACAAAGCAGACTGAAAAGGAAACAGAGCAATCAATCATACAGCTATCAACAAGTAGAAAATACGAAAACAACAGAGTGGAAACGACGCAGCCGGGGAGGTTGTGGTTTTTTAATAATAAGGATATGAATTTAAGTTTACTGACCGCCATCTCGCCTATTGACGGCCGTTACAGGAGCAAGACTGAGCCACTGGCAGAATACTTCTCGGAATATGCCCTGATCCGGTATCGGGTACGTGTGGAAATCGAATACTTCATTACGCTTTGCGAACTGCCGCTCCCGCAGCTGCAGGACTTTGACCGCGCGCTGTTTGAGCCGCTGCGTGACATCTACCGCAACTTTACGCCGGCGGATGCGCAGCGGGTGAAGGACATCGAGCAGGTGACGAACCACGATGTGAAGGCGGTGGAGTATTTCATCAAGGAGCGCATCGATGCGCTCTCCACGCCGGAGGCTCCGCTTGCGGCATTCAAGGAGTTCATTCACTTCGGACTGACCTCGCAGGACATCAACAACACCAGTGTGCCGCTTTCGGTGAAGGAGGCGCTTGAGGAGGTTTACTATCCGCTGATAGAGGAGCTGATAGAGCAACTCAACGACTATGCGGAGCAGTGGAAGCAGGTGCCGATGCTTGCCAAGACTCACGGTCAGCCGGCATCGCCCACGCGACTTGGCAAGGAGGTGATGGTGTATGTATATCGCTTGGAAGAGCAGTTGCGCTCGCTAAAAGACACGCCGCTGACGGCGAAGTTCGGGGGGGCTACGGGCAACTTCAATGCGCATCACGTGGCTTATCCGCAGTATGACTGGCGCGAGTTCGGCAATCGTTTTGTGAGCGAGAAATTAGGCTTGGAGCGTGAGCAATACACCACGCAGATCTCAAACTACGACTGGCTTGGTGCCGTGTTCGATGCGATGCGCCGTATCAACACCATTGTCATCGACCTCGACCGCGATTTCTGGATGTATATCTCGATGGACTACTTCAAGCAGAAGATTAAAGCCGGCGAGGTGGGCAGCAGTGCGATGCCCCACAAGGTGAACCCCATCGACTACGAGAACTCGGAGGGTAACCTCGGCATTGCCAACGCCATTCTGCAGTTCTTGGCAGCCAAGTTGCCCGTAAGCCGCTTGCAGCGCGACCTTACCGACTCAACCGTTCTGCGCAACGTAGGCGTGCCAATGGGTCACGCGCTGATAGCCTTCCACAGCACGCTGAAGGGACTCCGCAAGCTGATACTCAACGAGGAGAAGCTGGCAGAGGATCTTGAGAACACGTGGGCAGTGGTGGCTGAGGCGATACAGACAATTCTGCGCCGCGAGGCATATCCGAACCCGTATGAGACGCTGAAGGCGCTGACACGTACCAACGAGCGGCTGACGGGCGAGAAGATTCGCGACTTCATCGAGACGCTCGAGGTGAGCGAGGCGGTGAAAGAAGAATTGCGTGCCGTGACCCCCGCCACCTATACAGGCATCTGAACGACGGAAAAAAGCATATACGCACAGGAAACAAAGATAGGTAAGTATCAACCATACCAACAATTCAGAGAGTAACAAGCAGAGCATTTACAAAAGATTCAGAAAGGAAAAGAACAATGGATTTCGAGAACAACGACAAGAAACAGGAAGAGACTCCACAATCACAGGAAGGTTTTCAGAGAGAGTTCCGTCCGGGTCGCTCACCGCGTCCGCGTATTCACACCGGTTCGCGCCCCACGTATGAGCGTGCCAGCTATCGACGTGACAATGAAGAAGGCGGTTTCCGCCCTGAGGGATTCGGGGCAGGACTGCAAGGAAGTGCCCCGCAGCGCGGAGGCTATCGTCCGCGTAATAACTATAATAATGGTGGTGGCTACCGTCCTCGTCAGGAGGGTGGCTATCAGCCCCGCGAACCCCGCGAAGGCGGTTACCAACCCCGTGAAGGCGGCTATCAGTCGCGTGAGGGTGGTTATCAGCCGCGGCAAGGTGGCTATCAACCTCGTCAGAGTGGCGGCTATGGCCGTCCTCGTCAGGAGGGTGGCTATCAGCCTCGTGAACCCCGTGAAGGCGGTTATCAGCCGCGCGAGGGAGGCTATCAGTCCCGTCAGGGTGGCTATGGTCAGCGTCCTCGTCAGGGACAGGGTGGCGGCTACGGCAGAAAACCGTATGGCGCACCTTATGGCGGCGGTAATGCCCCCTACAAGAAAGGGCCCCGTCAGCACTCGGGAGGCTACGATCCGAATGCAAAGTACAGTATGAAGAAGCGCATCGAGTACAAGGAGATACACTATGATCCCAACGAACCGCTGCGTCTGAATAAGTTCCTCGCCAATGCCGGTGTGTGCAGTCGTCGCGAAGCCGATGAGTTCATTCAGGCAGGTGTAGTGAGCGTGAATGGTCAGGTGGTTACCGAGTTGGGTACGAAGATTCTCCGTACCGACGAAGTGCGTTTCCACGATCAGCCCGTTTCCGCAGAGAAGAAGGTGTATGTGCTGCTGAACAAGCCGAAGGACTACGTGACTACGAGCGACGACCCGCAGCAGCGCAAGACGGTGATGGATCTCGTGAAGAATGCTTGCCCGGAGCGCATCTATCCTGTTGGCCGCCTCGACCGCAACACCACGGGTGTGCTGTTGCTGACCAACGACGGTGACTTGGCTTCAAAGTTGACCCATCCGAAATATCTCAAGAAGAAGGTATATCATGTATATCTCGACAAGAATGTCACCGCTCACGACCTGCGCCAGATTATGGAGGGCGTGCAGTTGGAGGACGGCGAAATCAGGGCAGACGATGTGCAGTATGCAAGCCCGACGGACAAGAAGCAGGTAGGCATCGAGATTCATAGCGGTAAGAACCGCATCGTGCGTCGCATTTTCGAGGCATTGGGTTATCGTGTGCAGAAGCTCGACCGCGTGCTGTTCGCTGGTCTGACCAAGAAGAACCTGAAGCGTGGCGACTGGCGCTATCTCACGGAGGAAGAGGTTGATCGCCTGCGCATGGGTGCGTATGAATAAAAAGAACTGACGAAGTGATTATATGAAAAGAACGAAAATCATCGACGTGCTGAAAAGCACGGACTACGGTAAGGATATTTGTGTGATGGGTTGGGTGCGTACCCACCGCAGCAGCAAGGCGGTGGACTTCATTGCACTCAACGACGGCTCTACCATCAAGAATGTGCAGGTGGTGGCCGACCCGTCACAGTTTTCTGAGGACTTGCTGAAGCAGATTACCACAGGTGCTTGCATCGCCGCCACAGGAAAGTTGGTGGAGAGTCAGGGCGCTGGGCAGGCTTCGGAGATACAAGCCACGACGATAGAGGTGTACGGCACTTGTGCCAATGACTACCCGATGCAGAAGAAAGGGCAGTCGTTTGAGGTGATGCGTAAGAATGCGCATCTCCGTCTGCGCACCAATACGTTTGGGGCTGTGATGCGCATCCGCCACAACATGGCAATCGCTATCCACCAGTATTTCCATGAGCATGGCTTCTTCTATTTCCATACGCCGCTGATTACTGCAAGTGATGCAGAGGGTGCAGGTCAGATGTTTCAGGTGACCACCAAAAACCTCTATGACCTGAAGAAGGACGAAGATGGGCATATCATCTACGATGACGACTTCTTTGGCAAGATGACCTCACTCACCGTGAGCGGTCAGTTGGAGGGTGAGCTGGGTGCTACTGCACTCGGTGCCATCTACACCTTCGGTCCAACTTTCCGCGCAGAGAATTCCAACACGCCTCGCCATCTTGCTGAGTTCTGGATGATTGAGCCGGAAGTGGCTTTCATCGACCTCAATGACTTGATGGACTTGGAAGAGGATTTCATTAAATACTGCGTGCAGTGGGCGCTTGACAACTGTAAGGATGACCTTGAGTTCTTGAACAACATGATAGACAAGACGCTGCTTGAGCGCCTGCAGGGTGTGGTGAAAGAGCAGTTTGTCCGTCTGCCCTATACCAAGGGTATCGAGATTCTCGAGGAGGCAGTAAAGCAGGGCAAGAAGTTCGAGTTCCCCGTAAGTTGGGGTATGGACCTGGCATCCGAGCACGAGCGTTATCTCGTGGAAGAGCATTTCAAGAAGCCTGTCATCATGACGGACTATCCCCGCGACATCAAGGCATTCTACATGAAACAGAATGACGAGCCAGAGAATCGTCGCACCGTGCAAGGCACTGATGTGCTGTTCCCGCAGATTGGTGAGATTATCGGTGGTTCGGTGCGTGAGGAGAGCCACGACAAGTTAATGGCAGAGATTGAGCGCCGTCACATCCCAATGAAGGATATGTGGTGGTATCTCGATACCCGCCGTTACGGTACTTGTCCGCATGGTGGCTTCGGTTTAGGCTTCGAGCGCTTGATTCTCTTTGTGACGGGTATGCAGAACATCCGCGATGTCATCCCGTTCCCGAGAACACCGAAGAATGCAGAGTTCTAAATAGAGAGTGTTTAGGCAAGACGGATTCCGTCTTCCTCAATGAGTATAAGCCGTCGGCGATAAAGGTCTCCGATGGCTTTTTTATATGCCTTTTTGGAAACCTGGAAGCGGTCGTAAATCAATTCCGCAGGTGACTTATCCCCCAGATTGCACCGCCCATCATTCTCATAGAGATAGCGCAGCAGCACTTCGGCAAAATCAAGCGTATGGCGACGGCCTGTGGGTTGGAGGGTGATATCTATCTTTCCATCCTGACGCACGTGGTCAATGTAGGCGGTAAGACGGTCGCCAGAATGCAAAGGCTGGAAAATCTGTTGTTCGTAGATTTGGCCTTGATAACGATTATTGACGATGACCTTGAAACCGAGGTCAGTCTTTTGCCATACAAGTATATCCGCCTCATCACCGTGCCTCAGTCCTTTGGGGTTGTTATCCAAGTAGTGTTCCACCTTGGCAGTTGCCATAAGGCGGTAACTGTCTTCATCCACCTTGATATACACGATATGCCGCTGCCCTTGCTGCATCCGCTGCTTTTGTTCGCGGAAAGGGCAGAAGAGGTCTTTCATCAGTCCCCATTTCAGAAATGCACCGTGATTGTTTACCCACGCCACTTCCAACGAGGCAAACTCGCCCGCCTTGGCGTAAGGGCGTTGCGTGGTGGCAACGGGACGCTCATCTTGGTCGAGATAGATAAATACCTCGATGTCGTCGCCGATGTGCATATCTTCAGTTGTATAGCGCTTGGGGAGAAGAATCTCGCCTTCCTCTCCACCGTCAAGGTAAAGTCCGAAATCAACAGACTTTACGATTCTGAGGGTATGATAGTCTCCGATGGTGAGCATAGGTCGGGTTCTGGGATAATGGGTGTTTTGATGGGTGTCTCAATGAGTGGTTCAATAACAGGCGTTTCAATCTCCAATAAGCCGTCGCGCATCTTAATCGTGCGGTCAGTGATATTGGCAAGCCCTTCATCGTGCGTAACAATCACAAAAGTCTGCCCGAACTTGTCGCGGAGGTCAAAGAAAAGTTGATGCAACTCCGTTTTGTTCTTGGTATCAAGTGAACCAGATGGTTCATCGGCAAGGATGACGGCGGGATTGTTTACAAGTGCGCGTGCCACCGCCACACGTTGTTTCTCGCCACCCGAAAGTTCGTTAGGCTTATGCGATGCACGGTCGGAAAGTCCCATAAATGCCAATAGTTCCTTGGCACGTGCTTTCGCTTCCTTGTTGGATGCACCGGCAATATAGGCGGGAATCATCACGTTCTCGATGGCGGTGAATTCCGGCAACAGCTGATGGAACTGGAACACAAAGCCGAGACGACGATTGCGGAAATCTGCTAATTTCTTCGTGGAAAGTTGGCAAGTATCCGTGCCGTCGATGATGACCTGCCCGCCATCGGGGCGGTCAAGCGTGCCGATAATCTGCAGCAGTGTGGTCTTGCCTGCACCGCTTGGGCCGACAATGCTGACCACCTCGCCCTTTTCGATGCGTAGGTCGATGCCTTTCAGCACTTGTAGTGAGCCGAAACTCTTGGTGATATTCTTAATTTCGATCATATTTCTTTTTATGTAACCAATACAGTATGGTGTCGTAGATACTGTTTTCCTCGTGATGCTGTGCCTCGGTGAAGCTCATACTTTCCTCCTTCGTGTCACCGTATTGGTCGGGGAAGATAATCATGAGGTTCTTGCCAGAGAAGTATTTTTGCAACTCATCGGGAAGTCGTTCAAGCGCATTCTTGTAGGAGATAGTGCCTTTACGGGCGGTTACCACGACGAACAAATGTTCTTCCGAAATATTCGCGGCAAGTTGCGGCAGTTCGTTCCAATGGCCCATTGGCGTGTATTCGGCGCGGGTAGATGGGTGATTGTTGTTGATGTATTCCGCGATAAACACCAATGATTCTTGTCTGCCGTGAAACTGGATGCGGCAATCCAATTGCTCCGCAAAGCGGCTCAGCCTTTCCAACCATCGATGGAATCCCGGCTCGAACTCCGCACGTGAGGGTACTGCCACTTGTATGCGGCGCAGCGTACTGAGTGGTTGCACGAAGCGGGTAAGTATAATCTGACGATTCAACCCGTTGTAAAGACTCTGGATAAACTCGCCCCAGAACTTTGGATTGGCGTTGGTATGAACGTGCATACCCATGATAATCTCGGAGCAGTTAAACTCACGGAAAGCGTGCTTGATGCCGTTGGCAATATTGGAGGCAAAGCGCACCTGCGTCTGTATCTGCACCTCAGAATCGGCAGCCTGCTGCTGAAGGCGCTCCAACAAGCGAAGTCCCTCCGCTCTTCCCTCCGTACTCTTCTGATCGTCATAGACCACATTAAGTGCTACCAGACCACGGTTCAGCCGTTCATTGCGCATCAAGAGCGAGAGATTCAGCAGTTGCGGGGCAATCTCTGGATATTTCACGCAAAGCAGAATCTTCTCATCGTCCTCTTCCTTGGACACATCCATCCGCAGATGTACCTTCTCGTCGATGATGATCTGCTGCGAGGCACGCTCGGTCATCAGGGTGGAGATGATGCAGGTGACGAGTATCATCATAACGACACCGTTGAGCATATCGTCATTGACGAGATATTGCCCAGGAGCAACCTCAAGGCGCATGCCCACCATCACCATTGCGATGGCACCTGCGGCATGTGCGGAGGTGAGACCGAACATCATGTTGCCATTATGCTGGGGGAGTCGGAATATCAGACTGGACACATAGGCTGCCACAGCCTTGCCGAATGTTCCGAAAAATGCAATGAGGAACACCACCCACAATACTTGTCCGCCTGTAAACAGCGTGCGCACATTGATGAGCATACCCACACCGATGAGGAAATAAGGGATAAACAAGGCGTTACCAATGAACTCGATGCGGTTCATGAGAGGTGACACGCGTGGGATGTATCTGTTCAGAATCAATCCCGAAAAGAATGCCCCGAAGATACCCTCCAATCCAATCCACTCCGACATTGCCGCATGGAGGAACATGATGGCAAGCACGAAGATATACTGCATCACCGCATCGCTGTATCGGCGCAGGAAACAGCGCGTCAAGCGGGGAATCAGCAGGATGGAACTGACGCAGAACAAGGCGAACTTCGTCAGGAACAAGAGCCAGAACATCCATCCGCTGCCCTCGTTGAACGAGGCAGAGAGGGCGGCGAGCATCAGCAGTGCCATGAACAGGGAAATCATCGAAGAACCGACACTGAGTGCTACGCAGGGATGACGCTGCAATCCGTAGCGCCCGACGATGGGGTAGGCGATGAGCGTATTGGATGCCATGATGCAACCCAACAGGAAAGCGGTTGCGGCAGAGTAGCCGAGCAAGGTAATCGACATGACATAGGTCATGCCAAACGGCACGAAGCAGGTCAGCAGACCAAAGGTCAGGAATCGCGTGCTGTTTTTCTTCACACCCTCCATATCCATCTCCAAACCCGCAAGGAACATGATGTAGTAGATGCCCACGCGCCCGAACAACTCAAAGGAGT
Organism: Prevotella sp.; assembly: GCA_022511065.1. Lineage (GTDB taxonomy): Bacteria > Bacteroidota > Bacteroidia > Bacteroidales > Bacteroidaceae > Prevotella. The sequence goes on along the minus strand of JAFLSG010000049.1, from coordinate 12,324 downwards.
CATCACGCTCAAGGATATCGAATCCATATTGCCCGATGGCTACACCCGCCAGCACCATTCCGATGATGTGCGGGATGCGCAACTTACTCATCACGATAGGAGCGAACAGGATGATAAGCAGCACCACGAAGAAAATGAGCGTGGGGTCGGTTATCGGGAAATATGCTGCCAATACTGTCATACCGAGTGCAAAGTTAATGATTTTTTTGCATGGATGTCACGGATTTCCCGAAAAATATGGCTTCGTGCAAAGAAACTTCGCGGATTTTTATTACTTTTGCAGCCGAATTTCAAACAAATAATAAAAGGTATTAGTTTTATGAAGGTAGCGATTGTTGGTGCGAGTGGCGCAGTAGGACAGGAATTCCTGCGCATTCTTGCCGAGAGAAATTTCCCGATGGATGAGTTGGTGTTGTTTGGTTCTGAGCGTAGCGCAGGCAAGAAATACACTTTCAAGGGAAAGGAGATAGAAGTGAAACTGCTTCAGCATAACGACGATTTCAAGGATGTGGACATTGCCTTTACGAGTGCCGGTGCAGGTACTTCAAAGGAGTTTGCCGAGACGATTACGAAATATGGCGCGGTGATGATTGATAATTCAAGTGCCTTCCGTATGGATGACGATGTGCCCCTCGTGGTGCCTGAGTGCAATGCGGAGGATGCGCTGAATCGTCCCCGTGGCATCATTGCAAATCCGAACTGCACGACCATCATGATGGTTGTGGTATTGCAGCCGTTAGAGCAGTTGTCACATATCAAGCGCATCCACGTTGCTTCTTACCAAAGTGCTTCCGGTGCGGGTGCAGCAGCCATGGCAGAGTTGCAGCAGCAATACAAGGAAATCATTGAGGAAGGTGAGGTGAAGACTGTGCAGAAGTTCCCGCATCAGCTTGCCTACAATGTGATTCCGCAGATTGATGTCTTCCAGCCTAACGGCTACACGAAGGAAGAGATGAAGATGTATAACGAGACGCGGAAGATTATGCATACCGATGCCAAGTGCTCGGCAATGTGTGTTCGTGTTAGTTCGCTCCGCTCTCATTCTGAGTCAGTGTGGATTGAGACCGAGCGCCCCATCAGCGTGGAGGAGGCTCGTCAGGCAATTGCCGCCGCTCCGGGCTGCACGTTGAAAGATGAACCCGAGACGTTGACTTACCCAATGCCTATGGAGACAGCGGGCAAGGATGATGTCTATGTAGGGCGCATCCGCAAGGATATCAGCGATGAGAATGGACTTACCTTCTGGTTGTCTGGCGACCAGATTCGCAAGGGTGCTGCCTTGAATGCTGTGCAGATTGCGGAGTATTTGGTAAAGGTTGGTAATGTCAAGTAGTTCCGTCATGATGCGTATTTTCGGCAGATGTCGTTTAGTGCCTGCGCTGCTATGCGTATGCTTGCTGTCAGTTATGACGGCGTGTGGCGGTGGCGACGATGACGGGCTGCGGCTCAGTGAGCATATCGTCGGCACGTGGCAGCGTGGCTGGGGTGAAGGCGATGTCGTGATAGAGGGAAACTTGGAAATATCCCCAGACATTATCCCCTATGACCAGTTTGTTTTTAATGCTGACGGCACTTATAATGGTATGCTGCGGTCCGGCACATTCTATGTGATGGATAAGGAAGGCAACCGCATCCTTGAGGGTGACTATCGGTGCGACAACAACAACATTCGCATGGAGTCCCTTGATGCCGACGGCCGGAAACAGACGATTTTGGCGCAGGTGCTCTCATTTACGGAGACAACCCTGCTGATGCAATACGATAATCAGGAATATGGCGTGGCCGTCACGTTCACCTTACGCAAGTATCGTGAACAGTGACGGTCATTCGTCCTCTACATCTTCCTCGTGATATATGATGCCGTAGCCCATTGAGCTATAGGCGGTAAAGTAGCCGAGGCATCCTCCCGTGAAATTATAGATGGGGTTTGTTCCCGTGTTGTTCATCTGCTCCATGGAGTAGAGATAGTCGTATGCGGCTTTGTCAATGGCCCTGACGGACACATACAACTCGTCGCCTTCCTTCACACCGTCGCTGCTACCCTCACGGTCGAACCCGAACATGTGTTGCAGCACCTTGTTGGGATTGGTGTCATCTTTCATCACCGCCCATCGATAGCCCACGTTGTTGCGGTAAACATGCAGGTAGTACCAGTTTTCCTCGTTGGGAATATCCTGTACGCGCACATCACCGAAGATATAGTTTTCCGCTATCATTTTTCTTCTCACCAATCGAAAACTGGTGACCATCGGCATTTGGTGCATGGTGGATGTAGAGGAGAAATGATGCTCTCCGAGATACACGTCTAATTGATAGGTAATGCCCGGTCTGCCGAAGAAGTCGGAACGGTAATACCCTTCATCGTCATAGGGGATGGTCTCGACGGTGCCGTCATCGGTGGTGATGGTCACCTTTGCGTTGTCGATGTCGCTTGCCTTGTGCGCCTCGTTCATGGATTGGGTATAGCTGATGCGCACCGTTGTGCCTCTCGGCGTGATGGAACCTTCCACCACATATCTCGGCATGGCGTCGTGGTAGTCTATTGCGATTTCCTTCTCGCAGGCGATGAGGCTCAGACTGAGGAATAATAGGAATATGTATTTCTTCATAAAGTGAAATCAGAATTTGATGTTAAACGCCACGGAGGGCACGATGCCGAAAAGTGAATACTGGACGGCGCGCGTGCGTGTCCCGCCTCCGACACTCTCGAAGTCTATCAGGAAGGGATTGTAGTGGTTATACAGGTTGTAGATGCTGAATGCCCATTCGTGGGTGCTCTTCCTGTATTCTTTCTTCCATACCGCACCGATGTCAAGGTGATGGTAGTCGGGCGCACGGTAGCCGTTGCGCTCCGTATAGTAATAGACCCAGTTGTTCTCTATCTCATATTTACCACTCGGTGCGGTGAATGCCTGTCCTGTGTTGAACACCCAAGCGGCATTCAGCATCCATCGGTTGTTCAACCGATACATGCCCACGATGTTGATGTCGTGCCGGCGGTCGTTGTTGGCATTGTACCATCGGCTTTGGTTTACGCCCTCAATCTTCGTCTTCGACCATGACAGGGTGTAGTTGAACCAACCCGTCAGTCTGCCTCCGTTCTTCCTCGCACTCAGTTCCACGCCGTAACTCTTCCCCTTGCCGGCAAGGATAAGCCGCTCAATCTCTATCTCGCTGCTGAACGCCTTGCCATCGCGGTAGTCGAGCACGTTGTCAATGTGCCGATAATAAGCCTCCATTGAAAAGTCATACATCTGCGAGGCAGTCATGGTGTAGATGCCCGCACTCACTTGGTCAGCCACTTCGGGCTTCACGATGTTACTGCTCATCGTGTAGCGGTCAAAGGGCGTGGAGGTACTTTGGTTGCGCAGGGCGTGGATGTTCTGCGCGGTTCTTGTGTAGCCCGCCTTCACGGATGTCAGTGGCGACAACTTTTGGTTGATGCTGAGGCGTGGCTCAAGGGTCAAGTGGGTCTTGACTATCTGATTACTCTGGTAGTTGTAGTACCACCCGATGTCTCCGTTTTCCTCAATGTCATAATAGAGCGAACCACCCAAGGGAGAGAACGTGCTGACGCGCAGCCCTGCCGATACGTCGGTGGTAGTGGTGAGGGGAAACACCGCATTGAGCCATGCCGCATTCTCCCATGCACGCCGCTGCTCCTTTTTGAAAAGCTCGATGCGCTCCCATTCCGCGGATTTCACGTTTAGCAGTGCCGTCTGCAATCCTGCGTCTATCTTATAGTCGCCAAGCCCGATGTGAAAGTCCTGACGGAATCCCGTCTGCCGGATATGTCCTGAAAACCAGATGTTCATGTCGAGCAGATTCGTACCGTTCCGGGTCTGATGACCGCTATAATAAGCCGTGGATTGCGAGTAGGTCGCATCATTGAAGTAGTGAAGCCACTTCATGCTGACGGAGAGGTTGTTCCATCGCATATCGACCATCTTCTCCAATGCCGTTCGGTCGCGCCCGGTGAAGAAAGTCAGGAACAACTGGTTCTTGCTGTTGATAGTCCAGTCGAGTTTGGCATTGACATCGTAGAACGAGAGGGCGTTGCCGCTGAAGTCGTCTGATAGTTTCAGAAGATAGTCCATATAGGAACGGCGTGCGGTCACGAGAAATGCCGCTTTCTCCTTGACGATAGGCCCTTCTATCGTACCTTTCGCGGCGAGCAGTCCGATGGCGGCTCCACCGTGGTATTCACTTTTGTCGCCAGTTCTGCCCGTAATGTCGAGCACGGCAGAGGCGGCTCCGCCGTATTGTGCGGGCAACAAACCTTTATAGAGGGTGGCGGCAGCGAGTGCATCGTCATTGAAAGCAGAGAACAGGCCTCCCAAATGGCTTGCGTTGTAGGTGGGTGCCGAGTCAAAGAGTATCTGGTTTTGCGCCGATGTGCCGCCCCTGACTTGGAAGCCGGTAGAGGCATCGCTCTCCGCCTTGACACCGGCAAGCAGTTGCAGGGAGCGCATGATGTCGCGCTCACCGAACAGTTGGGGCGATGCCGTCAGTTCTTTCAGCTTCAGTTGTTCCGCGCCCGTCTGCACGTTCTGCACGCGCTGACGTGCAGAATTGGATGTGACCACCACCTCGTTCAGGCGTTCTGAACGGACGGTATCCTCCACGTGTGGCAGTATTGTAAGTGCCGAAAGTAATATGCTCAGTGTAAACATTTTGGCAAAGTTACGAAAAAATGGCGGAATGATATGATAATGTGTGGTAAATTTAGTAATTTTGCCACAAATTATTAATTTGTATCATTTATGAAGAAACTTTTTGCAGCTATTGCAGCCGTTCTTTTGTTTGGTGCCTGCGGCGGCGGGGGCAACGGGAAATTCAATTATCGGGGGCTTTCTATGGAGCTGCCTTATCATGTGTTCTGCGACTCGCTTCGGGCGAGAGGGTTCGTCGTGGATTCCGCCAAGGGCGGCGATAACTTTGTCGTGATGACCGACTCCACGGTCGATTACACGGTGTTGGTGGCTTACAAGGATGACAAACTGACCGCCGTGAAGGAAGACCACACGGCAGCCTCCAACGACAGTACCCGCCAGCTCTGGCAGCAATACCGCGACCAGTTTGAGAAAGAACTCGGTGCATGGCCGGATTGCCCGGTACTGAAGGACGACTATAAGATAGCGCGCTTCGACGCGCGGACGGGATTCATCACCGTCACACTGAAGAACACATACACGCCGACCATGTCCATACTCTACGTGCCGGCTGCGGAATAGATTCCTTTTGAGCAATAGAGCCCACCCACGGCATTCCGGCTTTGATGCGCCGGATGCCGTGGGTGGTTTTGTTTTTGTCGGCTTCATGAAAAAAGAACGGGAAAAAAGAACGCGATTCGTAACCTAAAAAACTAAATTTCATTGATATGGAGAAGTTAATTAATGCAAAAAGGATGTCCCTTAATTTCAATTTGCGGGAGCCGAGAGGGAACAAGTGTACGAACGTGTATGCCGTCATTAAAGTGGAGGACAAGCAGCTGAAACTGTCCACGGGCTGTAAGATAAACAGCTGGCAATGGGACAGGAAAAGGCAGACGCCCATCATCACGCCCGAGATGACGGACGAGGATAGGATGAACGCATTGAGGTTGATGGACGTCATCTGTCAGATTCGTTCCGGCTATCTCGGTTTCTTCTCCCATCTTTGCAATGGCGGGGCGGGGGCTACGGAAAAGGAGATAAAGGCGTATCTCTGCAACCATGTCATAAGTCGGTTGGACGGGGAGGAGATGGAAAGCGGCGGTGGGATGCGAGGCGGCATGACGAGAAGTCCCAAAGCCACGACGCTCTTGAACAAGGCGTTTGAGATATACTACAGTGAGGTGAAGACGAGCATCAAAGCCACGACGACCGACACGAACCGCTCTCGCCTCAAGGCTTTTGAACTCTATTGCGAGCAGATAGGGGAGGACAAGATGTCAATGCTGACGCAGCGGGGACTGAACGAGTACAAGACTTGGCTCATCCGAAAGAGCAAGGAGGCACGGCAGGGCGGTGGCGTGCGGTATGACTCCAACAGGAGCATCAACAACAAGTGTGAACTTATCGAGCGGTTAATCAACAAAGTGATGGTGTCGCACACCGATTTCCTGCGCTATCGGATAGAGGCGGTGAGATATGTGCAGTTGGAAGAGGTGAACGCGAAGGGCGAGGACAAGAAGCGGCGGCCGCTGAAAGAGGATGAGTTGTCGGCATTGATGAACTGCGGCTCGCTGACCGCAGAGGAAAGGGAGTACCGCGATTTGTTCATCTTAGAGTGTAACGGCAGCTATCGCATAGGCGACACGCCGAAGTTGTTCGACAGGAGTAGGCAGCAGCACTATCGTAAGGGGAAATACGAACTGATTGTGATAGACACGGAAAAGGAGGGCATCACGAGCGTGATATGGGTGAACGACATCGTACGGAAGATACTCGGCAGGTATGCCGGCGGGTTCAGGTATGCCAACCCCTCGCTTGGCGGCAACAGCTACAAGACGAAATACAACGAGATGATCAAGCGGATAGCAAGGAAGGCGGGGTTGAACAGCGTGGAGCGATGGGTGGATGTGCACGGCGACAAGAACGAGGATTACCTCTACAACATCATCTCCAGCCACTTTGCCCGCTACACCTTTATCTATAATGGCCTGTTCGTATTGGGCATGATGCCGAGCGAACTCAAGGATTTCACCGGTCATGCTGACGACCGCATGATACAGGAGGTTTACACTATTTACTCGACCGATGAGAAGGTGAACAACGCCGTGAGAGCCCTTGAAAGGGTGCTTGGGAAGAATTCCTAAAATATTTAACAAACTGCCTCTCAAAACTCTCGTATTTTCGAGCAAGCCACCCCTTGCCCGAAAATACGAGAGTTTTGAGCCATTAGCAAGTTGCTATTAATCAGCCGTTTGCAAAATTCGAGCAAAATTCTTCAAAATTTTGAAGCCCAAAACAGCCTTTTTGCCCCCAAAAAGCATGCCATTTCGCAGTCGTACACAGTATGTTTAGGAGGTGTAAACATATTGTTTACGCCCCGTAACTATACTGTTTATAATTTACCACCCCATTTTTCACCATTTTCAAGCCGATTTCTTGCAAAAAGCAGCCTCATTCCCTCCATCCCTTTTCTATTTGCCCTCCTTCCGAAGTGTTAAATTCTGGATAGTTTTATTGACAAAGTATCTTCTGCGCATCGTCTCAAAAATTCATTGCCTCACTTCATCCTTACAAATACGATTCCCTCCAAAATTAATCCTCTTTCCTATTACTATATGTAAAGTAATGTATCCATACCTTAAACTTTCCTAATGCAATCTGGGAATAAATATCTGATAAAAAAGAACGAGAAAAAATCACGTACTTTCAGAATGCTCATAAAGTGGTGTTATTAAATGGGTTATGAAAACGCCTAAAGTCCCTCAAATCCGGAGGAGAAACCCGTAGAGCTCTCTACTGGTGTTAGGGCTGACATCGTGATTACTGCTGCTACTGTAGAGCAAATCAACGATTCGCTGTATCACACTAACGCGACGAAAGACTCGAAAGGTTCGTTAGCAGAGAAGTTTACCAAGATTCTCGAAGATGAAGATGTGCAGACAATTACTGTAACAATTGAGAGTGCTGGCATTATTATGGAAAATGATGCAGAAATAACTATCCCTGCTGGTGGAGTACTGCATGACCGGACTTTTAATCTTGTTTTCACCAGTACATTCAAAAAGACCAATGGTAAAACCTTGACTATCAAGGATAATGGAAACTTGGATAATCTTAACATTACTCTGCCAAGTGGTAATTTTGGAAAGTTGATTGTTTCATCCGATTACTCAAAGGTCAATGTTAAGTCTGCCGGCACCACTAATGTAGAATTCACTGCTATTTGTGGAACTGATCGCACTTTGGCGATTGGCAGTGGAGTTAAGGCTAACTATTTACCAGATCTTACCAATAATAAAGGTGCAGTTGTTGTTAATGGTGGAGAAATCTCAGCTTTAATTGTAAACAGCCGTGAGGTTACTCAGGAAAAGAAAGATGGTGTTAAAACTGGTGCAAAAACAGCATCTAACGGTACACATTGGACAAAGAACCTCATTATTAGAGGTGCTTCTACTGTGAATTATTCTGGCAACTGGTGGACGGAAGTTGCCGCATCTCCTCTTGAAAAGGTAACAGTTGAGAATAATGCCGTATTGACATTTAATGCAGCTGCGAAAAGAAATTGTTGGCGTTCTTAAATGGTGATGGCAAAATTGATAAGACAACTGTTAAGAGTTCTACAGACCATCTTGCTACAGCAGGTAAAATCAGTAACCTCAACATTGAGTCGACTAAACTTGCTGCAGAATACGCGACTTTGACTATCAGTTCTGTAATTTCAAATTGTGTTGTTGCTTTTGATGACATTTACTTTGCTTCAGAGCCTAACAATATTCAGGATGTTAAGTTTGTGAAGCGCCAGACGCACCCTTATTTCTATATAGCAATTCCTTCACAAGGAGACGCATCTTCTTACGCATTTACTTTCAAAAATGTAGAGTTCCCGAAAAATGCTAAAGTATATTATTGGTATTATGGCAATAGTGTTCCTGAGACGGATGCAGACGGTAATCCTGTATCGGTTATTTGGTATGCTTGGTATGTATTGAATAATGGTACGAAGATAATTAATTTGATTATAAGACTATTTCCAATGCCTATTTTAAGACAAAAGACGAGGCAGAGGCTTTCATAAAAGATATGAATGAACTCCAGGAACTTGTTAGTGATGGTCCAGAGAAAAATATTACGAATGGAGAAACGAGTTGAATAGTTAAATACTACCAAGATAGTTATCAGGCAAGTCGGTCTCGCCAATTTACCGACATTCCTGTCGAGAATAGGCAAAAGGACGTAAATGGTACGGGTAACTATTGGTGGACAGAACAAGAAGATTTGAGTGTTGATAAAGGTTGTAAGAACTTTGAAATTTAGTTCAAGTTTGACTCTTGTAAGTACAATGGAAAAGTTCTCACGGAATTGTCCCCAGTCTTCCCTTACTATAATTTGTCAAATAGAGCTTTCAGATTCTACATTGATGGAAAGCACTATCGCGCAGCATCAAGTTCATATGGAACAGTCTTGGCTAAAGACTAATAAATAAAGATTTCTCCCCTGCCAGTTAAAGTTGGCAGGGGAGATTTTTGTGAAGAAATTTAAATTTACAGTTATTTTAGTCTACAACTAAAATAGTCTGTCTTTGACTGGTAATAGTACGATAACGGATGCCGTCTATCTCATATCTTACATTGATGCCGTATGTCCAACTATAGTCGCTATGATCTGTGAATACAGCAGACTTTGCGGTAAGAGCTTTTCCATTGTACTTGCAATCTCTTCCGTAGTATACCTTGCAACTTCAGTAGTCGTGCTCTCTACTACCTTTTGATCATTTTCGTATACATACCAAACATACCATTTAATTTCTTACAGGATTTCCATTTCCATCAGTCTCTGGGTTCGGAGCTGCGCTCTTAATTTTAAAAAGTGTATTCTCAGAAAATTCCGACCCAACGGCCAAAATGTTAAATTTAGGCATATTTTTAGCAAACCGTTCTCTGAAATTCGTGTATTTTCAACTAAATCAGCTGGCAGTGAAAATACGCGAGTTTTACAAAATTACAACGTGCTGACTATCAATATCTTGTGAAATTATTATAAGTTTTGTCGCCAAAAAGCCTCTAAAATGGCGGTTTTGGGGTGGTTTCCCTGCATGATTTTCTTCAATTTTAGGCAAATAACATCGAGTTTTGCGCCAAATACAGTTGGATTTTAGGCTTAATTTCATCAATTTTCGCGTTACTTTTTGGAAAAGTATAACACGGAAATTAGAAAAAATAACCCAAACTCTGATTTTATGGGACTTTTAATGAGATTCTCTTGAGCCTCGTTTTAAAAGTCGCGAACTACTTCAATTTCACTCTCTTGCAAGTGCTAAAATTTGAATAGTTTTATTTACAGAATCTCCGCGCTTAAAAATGTTTTGAAGTTTGAAGTGTTTCAAAAGAAATCTCCCCTGCCATTTAGTGGCAGAGGAGAAATCTTGTATAAGGAGTTTTATAAGTCGAGCTGATTAGTCCTTAACTAAGATCGTTGCACCGCTTGAAGGTCCAGTTGTAGTGCGATAACGGATACCGTCTATCTCATATCTTACATTGATTCCATTACTCCAACTCCAGCTACTATAATCTGAGAATGCAGGAGTTTTATCGGTAAGAGCCTTTCCATCATACTTACAGCTATCAAATTTGAATACAACATCGAAATTGTTATACCATGAGTATGTTGGCTCATCCTTAACAGTCCACCAATATCCCTTTGCATATCCGCCCGTAGCATCTTTTTGTCTATTATAGAGTGGAATCTGTTCCCATACTTGTGATTGACCAGTCTTATATTGAGGAACCTTATATATTACGTAGTAAGGCCTATTTGGATTTTTCGCTACGTCTGATCCTCTTTCAACTATTTGACTTGCTTCAATGCCATTGTCTTCAATATAGTTATTGATTGCGGCTTCTGTTTCAGCCCAGTAATCGTAGTTTCTTGTTCCTGTCTGTATCTTATTACCATTGCTGTCATACTCATACCAAACGTACCACGTAACACTTATAGCATCGCCATTTCCATCTGTTTCAGGATTCTCCGCAATGTCCCAAATATTGAAATGTGAATTTGTGGGGAATTTTGCGTTAGAGAAACTAAATACATAGGAAGATGCGTCACCTTGAGCGGGCACGTTAATGTAGAAGTACGTATTTGTGTTCTTTGCAACAAACTCCAAGCCTGCAACAGAAGTCATTGCCGAAGAGAAATTATACGAACCAAACTTTAGCTTGCTATTGGAGATCTCGGGCAAAGCCGTAACCGTACAATCACCAGTAACTGTTACATTGCTAATCTTTTTGATTGCCTTGAAATAAGTGTCATTCGTCTTGTAAGTGTTATCACTATAAGTGCTGACGGTGACAGTAGTGTTGTTTATCTTACCATCCGCATCAAGAACACCAATAATTTCATTAGCAACACCATTCAAAGTCAGTGTTGAGTTATTCTCTACAGTAATCTTGTTCAGCGGATTCTCAATAGCATCTTTGCCGCTAATGCCGCTTACAGTTACACCAGTACCTCTGATAACAAGGTTTTTGGCATATACAAAGTTATTACCGTTCTTAACCTTAGTTTTAACGCCACTCTTTTCTGTGGTTGCGGTTTCAGACGTCTTGAAAATCAGAGCCTCAACCTCACTGCCTTTTACATTGGCATCAATCTCATCGATTGTAGCCTTTACACCATTTCCCAGAGTAACTGCGCGCTCGTTACTTGCTGACGAAAACTCAACATAGGTAGTACCAGCAGATTTCACATTAACTACAGAATACTCTGTGTCAATCTTCAGCTTTCCGAAATCACCGCTCGGCAGGGTAATGTTCAGATTATGCAGGCTGTTCTTGTCTTCAATCACTAATTGACCTACAGACTTCTTGAAAGTGCTGGTGAAAACGAGATTAAAAGGTCTGTCATTCTGTCCTTGTGGGAGTGTAACCTTACCGCCATTTTCCATCTCAAGACCTGCACTCTCAACCGTAATGGTAATCTCTTCCACATCCTCATCTGCAAGAATCTTGGCAAACTTCTCTGCCAATGAACCCTTGTACTTTGCGTCCGTTGAATGCAAATACAGAGAGTCGTTAACTTGATTAATCTTTGCAGCAGTAATCACGATGCTAGCGCCGTTAACACCGGTAGAAGGCTCAACGGGTTTTTCCGTCTGCCCCGGATTTGAGGGATTCGGATCTACTTCTACTTGTTCACAAGAAGAGAGACCGATTGTGAGACCGAATAACAGGGTAAGACCTGCCAACGATTTCCATGAAAAAATGTTCTTTCTCATAACTTTTTTAATTAATTAAAATGGTTAATACTATAAATTTTAAATTTGTTAATATTCATTTTATCAATTCTCTCTGTCTGGGGATAATACCCCTACGACGCTGCAAAAGTAACTAATGTTTCCGAAACCTCCAAACTTTTTGAGGAAAATTTTCGAAAAAATAGTAAATAATAGACTTTGCAGGCTTTGTCGGCATCATGTTTTGCTGTTTTTTGCTGTTTGTTCCGGTTTTTTTAATGATTTGTTACTTTATTATATAAATAAGGTGTGCGCTCGGAGCGCTCCCTGTATTCTCTTTTTGCAAAAGAGGAGGCTTCTCAAAGAAGTCTCCCCAGTCGGTTGTTGGGGTACTCGGACTCGAACCAAGAATGACAGGACCAGAATCTGTAGTGTTAC
>JAFLSG010000048.1 GCA_022511065.1 Prevotella sp. | reverse complement strand
AGATATTCAACAAGGTTCTGATTGCCTTTGCAGCAGGAAGCATCAGCCTTTCATCTTGTATTGACCTTGACGAGAAGCTGTATGATCAGCTCAACGAATCAAACGTCGATCTTACCAACGAGACCGACCTCTCCCTGTTGCTCGGTGCTGCCACCGCCCAATACCGTTATTTGGTGGAAGACTGGTTTGGCATGTATCATCTGTTGGAGGAGTGTACGGACCAGTATATGGTTCCCGCCCGTCCCGGTGTGGGTTGGGGTGATGCCTACATCAATCTGCACAAGCATGACTGGGGACCTTCTGTAGATCAGATCTACAACCCGTGGCAGATTGCCTATCGTGGTATCGGTTACGCAAATAAAGTAATCGACGCTATCGACCCCGATAACGAATCAACAAAGAAGAGTCTGGCTCATGCCCGCTTCTTCCGCGCCATGTTCTACTATCACCTCTTTGATATGTTCCGCAATGTTCCGTTGCAGACCACGCAGGATGTAGAACCCGGTTATCTGCCGCAGCAGGTAAGCGCACAGGAGATGTACGACTTCCTCGTAGGCGAGTTTACCTTTGCTAAGCAGAACATCGGCGATGACGACTACTATGGCTACGGCAACAAGTATGCTTGTTCTATGGCACTTGCCAAGCTCTATCTGAACAAGAACGTATATCTGGACACCAACGGTAACGATGGCTATGAGGCTTGTCTTACCGAGGTGGAGAGCATTATCAACTCTGGCAAGTACAGCCTTGCTCCTACCTACAAGGACTGCTTCAGGGAAGACTTGACCGGCAATCCCGAGATTATCTTCGTGATTCCTGGCGATCGCACCCATACCGTGCAGTTTGGTTTGCAGAGCTATTGCTTCCCGCAGTCGGGTATTGAGGCATACGGATCTACTGCTCCTGGCTACAACGGCAGCTGCGCCATTCCCCAATGGATTCGTACCTACGATGAGGCTGACGGTCGTTTGGCTGACACTTGGGCAGGCGGTCCGCAGTACCGCGCCACGAAGAGCGGTGATACCTATATTCCCAACTCTGACCTCAGCAGCCCCATCTACTTTGAGGCTGACGACTGGACAGGTACGGGTATCTTGACCTATAACCTCAACGTTCACTCTATCGACAATCCCGGAGCCTATCAGCAGGAGGGTTATCGTCTGCACAAGTATGAGATTGTTGGCGGTACTGACGATGGTACGACTTCCGACGACGTGGCAATCTTCCGCTATGCTGACGTGCTGATGATGAAGGCCGAGTGTCTGCTTCGCCTGGGTCGCGATAAGGAGACGGCTGCACAGCTTGTTACGCAGGTTCGCCGTCGCTCGTTCGGTAGCAATGTTGCAAAGGCTACCCGTACGGTTGCCGACCTTGAAGGTGGTTCCGTTTATCAGTATGGTCACGATGAGTACACCGTATCTGAGGGTGCTTCTGCCGGCTATACCGACTGGTCTAACCACATTACGACCTATGAGGGTGGTGCCGACATTGAGCTTGGTGGTCTGCTTGACGATCTGGGTTGGGAGTTCTGCTGCGAGCTGCACCGCCGTCAAGACTTGATTCGCTTCAAGATGACTGATGGCCGCAGCGTATGGAACGGAAAGTCTTGGTTCTGTAAGGATGCTACGACCAGCACCACTTACACCATCTTCTCTATCCCCGACGAGGTGATGAAGTCGAATATCACCATTAAGCAGAACCCGGGTTATCCTGGTGCTAACTAAAAAATAAGGTAAAACGGTAAAAATTAAAGATTATGAAAAAGTTATCATATATCCTTAGTGGACTGCTGTTACTTGGTTCTTCAGCCATCTTCAGCAGTTGCGGAGACAATGAAGATTTCTGGGGGCCTCACCAGCTGACAGACGATGAGATTGCTGAAATGGCCCGCCAGGACTCCATCAAGCAGGCGCAGCGTGAGCGCATTGATGCCGACTTGATTCTGGAATACAAGGTTGAGTTCTATCTCAGCGGCAACTCTTACGATGGTGCAGAAGTGAAGATAGACATGGACCAGATTGCTTCTCTCTTTGGCGTAAGCAAGGATGCTGTGGGTATCGCCCTGAACGGTGACGGCGGCATTGATGTGATGGGCTTCGCCATCGAAGGCTCTACCCATGCCGATAACATGACTTCTTCTACCTCTGGCGCTTACTGGGGACACTGGTGGGACGCTGCCGGCAATGTCTGCAACTGGGGTGAGACCGCTATGGTATTCGCTGAGTTCTGGTATGACGAGGATACGGGCGAAGGTATCTTCAACGTAGGTCAGTATCCCGGTCACCTCACTCCTAACCAGGAAGTGAAGTTCATCGAGGCTATCAAGTATCAGGACAAGCGCGTGGCTGTTGTCATCACTGCCATCGGTCGTGAGCGTGGTGAGGTAAAGGCTGATGTCGTGGCTACCAACAAGCTGACCTTGGAGACTGCCCCCAACGATGCTTATGCTACCGTGCCTGTTGAAGGTTTCGACGCAGACGCTGCTTTGGCTGCTCTTGGTGCAAGCTCTTGGAGCGATGTGGATTGGGTGGCTACCAATGCCGACGGTTCTTATGCACAGGAGTATAGCGCCGATGCACCGGGCTTCTGGTACGACAAGGAAGGCTTTGCAGGCTTCTGGGGTGATGATGCCAGTGTATTCGCTACCTTCCAGGAAGGTCAGATCTGGATTGGTCAGATGCCGGGCCAGATGACTGTCGGTTCTACCGTCACCATCAACTTCAGCGCAATGTATAACAACAAGATTGTCTCCAACGAGATTACGGTTGTCATTACTGCCTATGAAGACCCCGAGACCGCACCCGAGGGTGACCCCGCCTCTATTGAGAAGGACATCACCTTGACGAAGGCATACGATGCTGACTGGGGCGCTACTGAGCCTTTTGATGTGAAAGAGGAGCTTCGTCAGGCGTTTAAGATGACTACTTATCAGATCTTCTCTGCCCTGAAGAGTGGCGAGATGAAGTTGTGGGTTGGCGAAGTTGGCAGCGATGCTGACGAGGATGGTGATCCGCAGTACACCGCCGATGCTCCCGGCTACTGGCTCGGCAGCGAAGGTCAGCGTGTGACTTGGGGCGATGAGGCCATCGTCTATCTGAACCTTGCTATCAGCGAGGAGAGCCTTGAGTTCATCGGTGGTAATCACCCCGAGAACTGCTCTCCCACGGGTCAGACCATTAAGACTAAGTATATCATCGAGAAAGACGGTGTGACAGCAACGTACAACATCACGTTCGAGGTGTCTGCTCAGTAATTGATGATGAAAATATTAAAGTATTTCTTCCTGCTGCTCGCAACGGCGACCTTCGCCGCTTGCGGCAGCAGTGATGATAACGACGAGCCAGTATCGAGCAGCGTGACACTCTCGGCTACCGAGGTCAGCGTAGATTACGATGCGACTTGGTATGAGGTCGGCGTGACTTCCCGCTCCGTGTGGAATGCGAAAGTGGAGAGTGGCAGCGAATGGCTGACGCTGAAGAACGCCAATGGCGTGGGCGGCAGCGAGAAGCTGACGTTTGAGATGACCCGCAATACCACGAAGTCCCCTCGCGTGGCAAACATTGCCGTAACTTCCGGTACGGCGAAGGTAAGCCTCAAGGTGACGCAAGGCCCTTCTACCATCGAGGAGATGGACGAGAGCGAAGTGAAGGATTTCGACAAGTATTACAAGCCCGCGGAGTTCGGCTCGATGAACATGCTTCGTAACGATGCGAAGTGGTCGTGGTACCGCTCCAAGCAGAGTGAACACTTCTTCGTGTTCTGGGATGCTTACTTTGGCGACGATCCTAACTCGGCATCCTTGGCAGAGGGCGACCGCGTGGATGTGGATGATCTGCTGAAAAAGGCGGAGCAGTTCTATGAGACGAACATCACCCGTCTCGGTATGGTGGTTACGGGGCAAGGCAAGAGCCAGCTTGACAAGTACAAGATGGAAATCTATCTGCTTGACCCGACACCCGAATGGTGGGTGGCAACAGGCTCTGGCTACGACAACGTGATTGGTGCGCTTTGGGTAACACCTGCCACCTGCAAGCCTGTCGGTTCCGTGATTGCTCACGAGATTGGTCACTCTTTCCAGTATCAGGTGTCTTGTGACAAGCTGCTGACGGGCGAAGGCTCGGAGACCAGTTACGGTATGGATTGTGGCTTCCGCTACGGTTTTGGCGCGAATGGTGCCGGTGGCTGCGCCTACTGGGAGCAGTGTGCGCAGTGGCAGGCGTTCCAAGATTATCCCGAAGTGACATTCTACGACAGCTTCATTGCTTGGCAGCACAACTTCCACCGCCACTTCAATCACGAGTGGATGCGCTATGGCTCTGTCTATTTCCAGTTCTATATGGCGCAGAAGCACGGTATCAAGGCAAATGGACGCATCTGGAATGAGTCCAAGTTCCCGGAAGATCCTCTGCAGACCTATACGCGTCTTTTCTGCGGCGGCGACCTGCAGAAGTTCTACGATGACTATGCGGAGTATGCCCAGAAGGTGCTTACCTACGACTTCGGCGACATTCAGAAGTATGCCGATGACAATGCCAAAGCCTTCAAGACCACGGTATATAAGGTAGGAGAAAAGTTCCGCCCTGCCTATTCCCATTGTCCCGGTACGACGGGCTTCAATGCCATTCAGTTGAACGTGCCTGTTGCCGGTACTACGGTGAAGGCTTCGTTGGCTGCGCTGCCCGTTGGCTCTGCCCTGGCTTCGGATGATCCGGGCGAAGTGAAGAACGGCGACGAGCAGGTAATTGGTCACGTTTCGAAGTACAATAACCAGTCGAACAAGACCGCCAACTATCGTTTTGGCTTCGTGGCTATCAAGGGTGGAAAGGCTATTGAGTATGGCACGATGGTGAAAGGCAGCGAGGGCGAGGCGCAGCTAAGCGTACCCGCCGGTACGGATAAGTTGTATCTCGTGGTAGTGGCAACGCCCGACACCTACAACCGCCACGCGTGGAACGATGACGAGAGCGATGATGAGCAATGGCCCTACGAGGTCAGCTTCAGCGGTACAAGTGTTGCCGGCTATATTGACGTTGATGAAAGCGCAGAGCCGACGGACGTTAGTCTGAGCTACGACCTGAAGTGCGACGCAGCCAGCGGTGAGTATGTGCTCGGTACGCTCGACCTTACCGGCAACGGCGGATTGGAGCAGCTTGCAAAGGCATTCGCCATGCAGCCCTCGACGCTGGCGGGCGCAACCCTGCCGATAAACATCGGCTCGAAAGTTGAACCCACAGAAGGCAAAGTGGCATTCGGACTGCTGCAGCCCGACGGCACGATTACTTACGCCTATAGTGCCAACAGCGGTTTTTACTGCAAGGCTGACGGCACCCTCGGCTCATGGGGTGAAGGCGACCCGATATGGTTTGAGTACGACAAGGACAACTTCGTGCTGACCTACGGTCATTTCCCTGGCAAGAGCGAGGCGGGCAAGAAGTATGCCGTGAAGCCCGTGTTCGTCTATACGAAGGGCGGCAAGCAGTATAAGGCTGCAATCACGCTCAATATGCAATTCTGACAATTATGAGAAGAATCATCATCTGTGCAATCGCCGCCGTCTGCGGCTTGGCTGCCGTGGCGCAGCAGAAGAAGATATACATTCCCGAGGACCTGCGGAAGATGGACCTTGAGGCCGATACCTCGAAGTGGAGCTTCAAGCGTTCCGTTGAGACCGACGACCTGATCTTCATGTGGGAGCGGGGCTTTGGCAACGATGTGAGCAACCCGCCGCAGTTGGAGGGAAAGCCGATGCGCTTTGACCTCGCGAACTTGCGCGACAAGGTGCAGTCGTTCTATACCTTCTTCCGCGACACGTTAGAGTTCTCAAAGCCGGGCTCGAAGTGCGATGCGTACAAGATGATGGTGATGGTGATGTATTCACTCGACGGTACTGCCTACGGCGGTACGTACGACAACTTTATCGGGGCGCTCTGGGTAGCCCCCAACCGCATTCAGGACGAGAGAATGAACTGCATGGCTCATGAGCTCGGCCATTCCTTCCAGCTTCAGGTGCCCGCCGACAGCGTCGGCGAGGCCTGGGGCGGTAGCGGTTTCTTCGAGATGACGAGCCAGTGGATGCTCTGGCAGGTAAATCCCGACTGGATTACCGACGAATATTACCACTTCGAGGCTTTCAAGCAACTCACCCACAAGGCTTACCTGCATCTTGACAATATCTATCATTCTCCCTACGTCATTCAATGGTGGAGTGATTTGCGCGGTCGCAAGTCGATAGCCGAGCTTTACCGGCAAGGTAAGATTGGCGAAGACCCTGTGACGACCTACAAACGAATGTATGGGCTTTCGCAAGATGATTTCAACAAGGAGATGCTGCGAGGCTATCAGCATTTGGTGAACTTCGACTTTAACCACGCCCGCAAGGAGACGCGCAAGTATGCTTGTACCTTCGGAACGGAACTGATTCCCGTCGGCAAAGCCGGCAAGCGAGGCATTTACCGCCCGAAGCACTTCCCCGAGGAGTACGGTTTCAATGCCATCTTGCTCGACAGTCTTGTGGATATTCGTAAGCCAGTCCGCATAGAGGTCAATGGCTCGCAAGTGCTCTACGGTCTTACGGGAATTACCACCGACGGCGAGAGCATCTATGGCGACATAAATGCACAGACACTTGAAGTGCCGAAGGGGAAGCAACTGAAGCACCTTTACCTCATCGTAATGGGCGCTCCCGAGGAGCATTTCCAGATTCCCATGCCGACGGACGAGAACCCCGAACCACCCCAAGTTGAACTGGAAGAATTCCCTTACGAATTGAAGGTGTAACCCCCGTTTTTCGGCGGAATATCGCCTACGATTCAAAGGAATACTTTCTACGACTCATTCGAATGCTTCCTTCGACTCGTTCCGATACTTCCTTTACCCCCATAGGAAGCATTCCTTTCACTCGTGGAAAGCATCGGAACAACGCAAAGGAAGTATCGGAACAAATGAAAGGTGATTTACCCCCTTCAATAACTCACCTGATCCCGCGAAAGAACATAGTCTTGCGCCCACGCATCCTGCCACCAACTGACAGGACCGTGCTGGTGTTCCGTCGCAGAAAAAGCCTCTGACGAAAGGTCACGGGTACGGCGGTAGTCGTACCACGGCATAAAGAACAACCATTTTGCGCCCGCCTCCCACTGGCTGCTCATCGTAGCCACGTTGCCGCATTCCGTGAGCGCCACCAACTTGTCGGGGCATTGTTGGCGCAGAAACTGGTACTGTTCATCATGGCAAGCCTGCCCGCTTGCCACATTGTAAATATCATAGCCGACAATATCGACATACTCATCACCGGGATACCACCGCATCCCGTCGGTAAGGGGCTGCTGCCAGGCTGCCGCAGGGGTGAATGCCCAGATGAGATTGTCAAGCCCTGCCTCTGCGAAACGCTGATACATCACGTGCCACAAACGCCTACAAGCATCAGCATCTCCTCCCCACCAGAACCACTTTCCGCCAGCTTCGTGCAACGGTCGCCAAATGACGGGAATATGCTTGTCCTTCAGCAGTTTCAGATACGAGGCAATCAAGTCAATGTCTTTCAGCATCAAGGCATATTCCGGGGAATCCTCCTCGAAAATCTTCCGAACATCAAAGTCCGTGTCCTTGGAATAGAATGCGTATCTGCCGCTTTCCCTTGCCGGGACATTCCAATGCCACATAATAGACACAATGCCGCCCGCAGCGTGCCAGTCCTCGACCACCTGCGTATTGGTATAATCCAACTCGCCGCCCGGTTTCGACCGCATGTGATGTATGTAGTCGAAGCAGTTAAGGGCGGGCCACCGCCCCGTATGCTGATGCACCCACAGGGCTTCGTTGATGTTCCAATCCACATTGGCCATCGTCCCCGACAGCATCTTCTTCCCATTGATGCTTTTCAGATAGTCGAGCAGTGCCTGTGCCTCTGGCGAGAGGGCGGCAGTCGCGTGAGCCACGCATACAAACAAAGCGATAACCGCGCAAATGATTCTTGATTTCATAAAAGTAGATGTTTTGTAAGTTGCGACAAAGATAACACTTTTTCCCGAGAAACAATGATAATCCGGGAAATAAGTTGTCTATGTAAAGTTTGGCGGTTTCTGAGATTGTTCGTACCTTTGCACCATATACTGTACCTAAGCAAGTCACATCAATGAACATCATACTGAGGCTTTCGCTATACATACTGACCTTGCTTGTCTTCCTGCCCACGTGGGGAAAGGAGGATTACCGCTACCGTAACATCACGATGAACGACGGACTGGCGGCGAATGGCGTGCGCAACATCGTGCAGGACAAGGAGGGTTTCATCTGGTTCGGCACCGACAACGGGCTGTGCCGCTACGACGGCAGGCAGATGCTGCCTTACCGCATCGCGGAATTGGGAATGAACCAGTACGTGTCGGCGCTGCTTGCCTGCGACGAGGGACTTTATGTGGGAACGGAGAAGGGAGTCTATCGGTTGGAGCGGTCGGCTGACGGCACGGAACCGCTCTTCACCCGCTTGCAGATGGATATTCACTCGGTGGTGACGCGGTTGGTGTGCGACAAGGAGGACAACCTCTGGGTCTCGACGATGGAGAACGGCGTGTGGCTGTACGCGAAGAAGAGCGGACAGGCGAAGCAGTATCTGCTGAGTGGCGGGCTGAGAGCCGTGGGCGAGGTGTTCATCGACGGCAACAATCAGATATGGACCATCACCAATTGGGGCAGTCCGGCGGTTCAGCGGCTCAACCGTCTGCACGATAGGTTCGAGCCAGTCAGTCTGACCTATGACGGCAATTACAGCGGTCTCAAGATGTTGCAGATCCGCGACGGGCGCGTGTGGATAGGCTCGTGGGAGGAAGGGCTGCTACTGATGCACGGCGACGGGCGGTTGGAGCAGGTGCTCAATCCCGCCCAGGCGAAGGTGGGCTATCATATCCACGACTTGTTCCAGCGTGCTGACGACTGCATCTGCATCGGCTGCGACGACGGTGTCATCTGCTTCAACCCCACGACGGGCGAATGGAAGCGGCTCTTTGACGACCTGCAGATGTCGCAGGGCAGCCACAACACGCATTTCGCCTATGCCATCACCCACGATATGGAAGGCGGCCTGTGGATTGGCACGTTCTATGGCGGCGTACACTATATCTCACCCGTCGGCAAGCGCTTTGAGGCTTTCTCCATCGAGACGGGACTGGCGGGCAACGTCATCTCCCGCTTCTGCGAAGACAAGTACGGCCGCATCTGGATTGCCTCCGACGACGGCGGGCTGATGTGCTACAGCCCAAAAGAGCGCCGTTTCGTGGACTATCCCCATAAAGACCTCCTGTCTCGGCAGAATGCCCACGCTCTGAACTTCTGCGGCGACGAACTGTGGGTGGGCACCTATACCAATGGTGTGATGGTGCTGAACATAGAGACGGGCAATCTCCAGCAGCACACACGGACTGACGATCCCCACTCGCTCGACAATCCCAGTTGCTACGCCGTCTATACCGACAAGCGCGGGCAGGTGTGGGTCGGCACGATGGGGGGGGTGAATCTTTATAATCGTGCGCGTAACGAGTTCGAGCGCATCGGCAGGACTGACGCGATGGTCATCGACATCGACGAGGACTTCGAGGGTAACCTTTGGGTCTCCACGCAGAACGGCGGACTCTGGCGGTATGGCGCGAAGGACAAGCAGTTCAGGCAGTTTCGCCACGACGACCGGGATAGCCACTCGCTACCCGACAATCAGGTAAACTGCGCATTGGTTGATGAGAGTGGTCAGCTGTGGATTGGCACGCTTGGCGGTCTTTGCCGCTACGATGCGAAGAAGGAGCGCTTTGAGCGGATTCGGCTTGAAGTGCCTTCCAGTAATATAGTGAGCATCATCGAGGACAATGGCGCCCTGTGGCTCTCCACCGAGCGGGGCATCGTGCGCTATGAGCCGCAGCACTCGTCGGCAGAACGGGGCGGGGCAGGGCGGTTGCCCATCGAGGGTGTGCAGCGCTTCACGCTCCACGATGGTCTCGTCAGTGAGCAGTTCCTCCCCAACGCAGGGTTAAAGGCCGCCGACGGTCGCATCTACTTCGGCAGCACGAGCGGCTTCAACACCTTCCTACCTTATGAGATTAAGGCGAACAGCGTGGCACCGCCTGTCTATATCACCTCAATGACTATCCTCAACCGCGAGGAACATACGGCGACGGGGCTGCCCCTCGACCTCTCGCAGACCCGTGAGATGGAACTCGGCTACGGCGACGCCCGTATGCTGACGCTCACCTTCGCCTCGCTGAGCTACTGCTCGCCGGAGAAGAACCAGTACGCCTACAAGCTCGACGGGTTTGACGCTGACTGGAACTATGTGGGCAACCAGAACCGCGCCACCTACACCAACCTGCCCGCGGGCACATACGTGTTCAAGGTAAAGGCTACGAACAACGACGGCATGTGGTCAGTCGGCGAGGCAACGCTCCGCATCGTGGTACACCCGCCCTTCTGGTGGAGCTGGTACGCCAAGTTGTTCTATCTGCTGCTCATCGTGTGCCTCATCTGGCTCTACGTACACTACCGCCTGAAACTTGCCGAGCACCGCCATCAGCAGGAGATAGAGCGGCTGAACGCCGCCAAGGAGAGGGAGGTGCGCGAGGCGCGCCTGAACTTCTTCACGATGATTGCCCACGAGATTCGCACGCCTGTGTCGCTCATCATCGGGCCTTTGGAGAAGATTATGAAGAAGGGGGCGCCCTCCGACGATATGAAAGTGATTGACCGCAACGCCCACCGCCTGTTGGAGCTTGTCAATCAGCTGCTCGACTTCCGCAAGGTGGAGCAGCAAAGCCTCGTGATGCACTTCGCCCCGCAGAATATCCACGAACTGATGCACTCGGTCTGCGAGCGCTTCGTGCCCACCTTTGAGCAGGGCGGCAGGCGGTTCACCGTGAGCTATCCCGACGAGCACTTCACCGCCATCATTGACAAGGAGGCCGTGACGAAGGTAATCAGCAACCTGCTGACGAATGCCAACAAATACACCAAGGACGATGTAAGGCTGACCTGCGTGGTAGAGCCCGACAGCGAGCACTTCCGCATTGCGGTCAGCGACAATGGCGTGGGCGTGCGCGAGGAAGACCGCCAGCGCATCTTCGAGCCGTTCTATCAGGCGGAAGACAACAAGCCTGGCACGGGCATCGGGCTGAACATCGTGAAGAACATCGTCGAGCGGCACGGCGGCACCATCCTCGTGGAGTCGGAACTCGGGAAAGGCTCTACGTTCACGGTCGTGCTGCCCGTCAGACAGAAGGAAGTAGAGGAAGCCGGCGAGACCTACAAGGATACGGAAGGCAGGGCGGTGCAAAGCTCAGTCGCAGAAGATGCGGCAGGGCGAATGGCTCCCTCGCTTGCCCCAGCTCCCTCGAAGTCCTCCGCAGCCCCCTCGCTCCCGCTGATGCTCATTGTAGATGACTCGGAAGACATGGTGACCTTCCTTTCCGACAATTTCCGTGGCACTTACGAGATTGTCACCGCCGGCGACGGTATCGAGGCACTCGACCTGCTGCGGAAGCACGAGGCGAGCATCATCATCAGCGACTGGATGATGCCCCGCATGGACGGGGCGGACTTCTGCCGCCACGTGCGCCGCGACCCGCTGACGAGCCATATCCCCTTCGTGATGCTCACCGCCAAGACCGACGACGACTCGAAGGTGCAGGGCATGGATGTGGGTGCTGACACCTACATCGAGAAACCCTTCTCCGTGCAGTACCTTGAAGCCTGTATCCGCAACATTCTCCAGATGCGCCGCCACCTGATGGAGAAATTCTCCACCCAGCCTTTGGAACCGGTCACCGAGATTGCGCAGAACCCGACGGACAACGAGTTCCTTGTGCGGATGAACAAGGTGATAGAGGACAACTTCTCCAACACGGAACTGAGCGTGACCTTCCTCGCAGAGCAACTGAACATCAGCCGCAGCGGACTTTTCGCCAAGATCAAGTCGCTGGCAGACATCACTCCCAACGAGATGATTCAGATGGTGCGCCTCAAGAAGGCCGCCCAGTTACTGCATGAGCGGAAATACACCGTCAGCGAGATTGGCTACATGGTAGGTTTCTCCAGTCCCTCCTATTTCTCCAAGTGCTTCTCCAAGCAGTTCGGCATTAAGCCCGCCGACTATGGGGCAGAAGCATGACCTTGCTGTAAGTTTGCTTTGTAACTTGTCGGGAAATTTGGCATTCTTTTCAATGTGAGCCCCCAATGGCTATTATTTGTCTTTCCCTTCAGTTTTACCCCAATTCTGCCGTATGCTATATATAACAAGGTACGCGCGCGTTGGATTTTGTGCTCCACGCCGTCCCATTTTGTGCTCCATCGTGTAACTGTGGAGCACAAAACGAGGAACTGTCGAGCACAAAATGAACCTTTGTGGAACACAAAATGGCGCACGATGGAGCACAAAATGGGATATCGTGGAGCTGAGAGTGAAAAATCGTTTTACGGGGAATGCCTCGTCATTTGGCAAAGTAATAGACGGCGTGTCTTGAAATTTGATAAAGTAAGTTTGATAGAAATTCCATATAGTTGGTTGCTAAATCAGGAATTATGAGTAATTTTGCACCAAACGAATTGCAAACAAAGTATTCTTAGATTCTTATGATTATGAAACTGGAAGACATAGACATCACATTTGATGTGCAGACAGATAGTAGAGGTAAAGACCCAGACTATGCGAGTGCTACGCTGAGGTCATATCATCAGCTTCTTTGGAGCAAGCGGCTGCCGAATGGCGAGATGCTTGCTTTATCATCAGGGAAAGATTGTTATTTGAAGGGGAATGGTGTCTTTTTCGGTAGCGACTCTATTACGGCAACTTTCAGAAATGGGCGCAATAGGCATTATGAAGAATTTAGGCGGGCTATTCCCAACCATGCGGAATTTGAGAAAGATGTGCTTCACAGGTTATATACGGTGGGCGGTACGATAATCTTTCCGCAGACGGACTGGAGCATGAATAGGGCGCGCGGTTGTCATCCGAGAATCTGCGACCGATGGGACTTGACGTTGGAATGTATTCGCCGCTTTTACATTGGAGAGACTTCTCCGCTTGAAAAGGCGATATTAGAGAGCCGGGAATTTTTTGAGTGGTTTGTTGATTTTAAGGGTTATGTGGACTTTTTCCTGCTTCAGGATTGTGTCGATGAACAGTATAATGTCAAGTTCTGGCTTGATACACCCTTGTTTGCAAGCTATCCTTTACCCCAAGACTTGGAATCATATCTTGCTTGGGTAAACACGCAACTTGAGTTTGCCGAAAAGCGAGGGCAGCGCATCAAGGAGTATTGCGTGATTTCTGAATGATTATCTGCAAACGTTAAACAAACATAAATATTTCATAAATAGTTGTTCAACTATAATTATAGTTACTATATTTGCACCATAGTTTGATAATATACTGATTGAATAAGCTATGGCAAAGAAGGAACAAAGGGAACTGACGCATGCAGAATTGGAAGTGATGCAGATACTCTGGGAGAAGAAAAGGGCGCTTGTGCGTGAAGTGCTTGACGAGATGCCCGAACCGAAACCGGCGTATAATACTGTATCAACGGTCATTCGTGTGTTGGAGAAGAAAGGATTCGTGGGGCACAAGGCTTTCGGAACGACTTACCAATATTTTCCTTTGGTAAGAAGGAAGGAATACACCAAAGGATTTATGGACAGCGTGATGAGTAATTTCTTTGGTGGCTCGATTCATCAGATGCTCAGCTTCTTCAATGACACGAAGTCGGTGAGTATCGGAGAGTTGGAGGAAATCATCGGCTTGATGAAAGAGGAGAATAAAGCAGAGAAAGACATGGATAAGAAATAGAAAGGAGGCCATTGATGAAAGACCCTATATTATATATTGTGGAGAGTTTGCTGTGCAGCGGATTGTTCCTGATGGCGTATCAGCTGTTGTTGGAGCGTGGATGCTCATACGTGGTGCGCCGACGGTTTCTTGTGCTTGCGATGGTGGGGGCGTGTTTAGTGCCTCTGCTTCGGATACCCGTTTTCATGGGTGAGATGACTGTGCCCCTGCAAGCGACGTTGGGGACTATCAAGAACGGTGAAGTCATGACAAGCGGGGGAGGCACTTCTTGGCTGTCCGTTGCGCTCGTGGGCTGCTATTTGCTTGGCGTGTGCATCATGGTGATTTTTGCTGCCATGCAACTGTTTCGGTTATATAGCATCAGGCGCAAAGGAGGCTGCGTGAGCGAAGAAATGAGCATCGCAAGCAAAGAGGGAGAGAGGATTGTCGTCAGCAGTTCCATTAGCACACCCTTTTCATTCGGCAAAACCATATATCTGCCAGCCATCATCGCTGACGGAGAACGCCATGTCGCCGAACTCAATCAGATACTTGCCCATGAGCGCAGTCATGTGTATCACCGCCATTCCGTCGAGCGTATGGTGATGGAAGGGCTGAAAACCGTCTGTTGGTTCAATCCTTTTGTGTGGCTTGCCGCCCAAAAGCTTGTGGCGGCGCAAGAGATGGAGGCCGACAGGGAGGCGTTAGATTGCGGGTTTGGGTTGAATGACTACCGTGCGACGCTGCTCAAACACCTCTTTGGCGTGAATCTCGACATGGTGAGCTGTATGGCGAAGCATCCGCTGAAGCACCGCTTCAAGGCGATGACACAACCGCCGGTGTCGGGAAGCCGACGTGCTTGGATGCTCCTCCCGATGATGATTCTCGCCTTGTCGCTGTGCGCCGTAACCCCTGCCGTGTCGGTCAGCTCAATGCCGATGTCCGTTTCTCTCTCTGAGCCGGGTGCCACCGCGGTACCAGTATATATTGTGGATGGCCGCCAAGTCACTGACCTCAATACAATAGACCCTTCCACGATAGCGTCGATAACAGTATATAAGGCGTCTGAATCGTTGGAGAATTTCAGGCAGCAATACGGGCCGCAGGCTGCAAACGGCGTAGTATTCGTGGAACTCAAGAAATAACATAAACTCATAAACAATGAAACAAATCTTTGTTTTGACGGCATACCTATATGCCGTCGGGGGGACACTTTGTCTCCACGCACAGGAAAATGGCGGTGTTTCCGCCCAGTATGAATGCCTGTATGAATACACCGTACAGGTGAAAGACGACATGACCGACACCTATTCTACCATTTTGCAGATAGGCAGTAGCCAAGCCAAGTTTTTCGACTACACGACCTATCGGGTGGACTCCGCTGCCCAAGTGCCCAATCCCTCCGACGAAGCATTGCAAGATCTCCGCACGCGCGAGCGGAAAAACCCTTTCTGGTTTGACTATATCATCTATCAAAACCACCCGGAGGGGAAGATGAGCACGTATAGCGTGATGGGACTTGACCGCTACACCTACACGGAGGGTGGCAACCCGATTGCGTGGACGCTTGCGGAAGACACGGCCACAATTTGCGGATATGCCTGTCGGAAAGCCACGGGCGAGTACGGGGGGAGATTGTGGACGGCGTGGTATGCCGAGGAGATTCCCGTGCCTTTCGGTCCTTGGAAGCTCTGCGGATTGCCGGGACTCGTGATGCGGGCAAGCGATTCCGAGGACATTCATCGCTTCGAGGCATTTGCATTTCGTAGCGGAAGTGTGGGTATCTCCGCGCCCGACCGCACGAATGTCATTACCACGTCGAGAGAAAAGTTCGTCAAACTGAAGAACACTTTAAAGGGCGACCCATTTTCAACGATTCCTAAAGAGTCCATCACCTCAATAACAGTGCTCAAGAATGACGGCGGGACATCTTCCATTCTGGTCAATGGAACAAAGGTAAGGATGGCTATCAACGGGTATGTTCCCCTTGAATTGAAATAATGTAATGTCTTGCCCTGTATAGATGATACGCCTTGTCCTGTCTATCCTCCTGTCGCTGCTTGTGCATATTACGTCAGCACAAGTCACAGTGAGGGGTACTGTTGTCGATGAAACAAGCCGCCCCATCGCGGGTGCTATCGTGAAGGTGAAGGCCGGCGATGCCGTGCTTGCCTATGCGATTGCCGATGCTGGTGGACGCTATGCCCTGACTTTCACCGCAAAACCTGCCACGCTGCTGCTTACCGCCGAGGCTTTGGGGCGGGAAACGGTGGCAGTAAGCATCGCCAACCGCACACAGGAGCGTGAGCTGAGGCTGCTTGCCAAGGCAATGGCGCTGAAGGAGGTGGTGGTAAAAGCTCCCTCCATCCGTGAGCAAGGCGATACGCTGTCTTATAACCTCTCCGCATTTACCTCCGAGAGCGACTACACTCTGAAGGACGCGATGAAGAAGCTGCCGGGTATTGACATCACCGAGACGGGTGCCATCAAATATATGGGCAAGGAGATTTCAAACTTCTATATTGAGGGGTTGAATCTGTTGGGTGGTAAGTATGGCATTGCCACGAATAACATTCCCGCCGACTATGTGAGTTCGGTGGAGGTGCTTCAGAATCATCAGGCGGTGAAGATGAACAAGGGCATCTTTTCTGACAATGTGGCGATTAACATCCGGTTGAAAGAACGTGCCCGTCTTCGTCCGATGGGAACCTACGAGGCTGCGGTAGGCTATGGCGACCATCTGCTCTGGTGGATGAGTGGTGCGGGCATGCTGTTCAAGCCTGATTTTCAGACCATCGGCACGCTGAAGGCGGGTAATATCCGCACCGCAGCCAAGGAAGAGGGGGTGGTCTATTTCGACAAAGTGACTGAGCAGTCGAATGCTTCCAAGCTGATGGGCAACCTTTCTGCTTCTGCCCCTCCCATGCGCCTCGACCGCTATGCTGCGCCAGACGACCGGCTGCTGACCTTCAACTTCATCAGCAAGGCAGGTAAGGACAAGACCCTGCGGGGCAGCGTAGGCTATGGTTATGCGCGCAGCGAGTATGAATATAGCCTGTCAAGAAGCTACTACGATGGCATGGAAGACATCCTCATCGCCCAGCAGCTCGCTCCCCTGTCCGTTGAGCACAAGCCCGATTTCTGCGTGGAGTATAGGAACAATGCCGACAGGGTGCATCTGAACGAGCGCTTGATGGGCGGCGCAACTTTCCTCCGCACCGAACTCCCGACGGTTGAAAACGGCATTCCCCTCTCGCAGGCACAGTCACTTCATGACTATAATCTCTCGAATAAGCTCGATGCCGGATGGCGTAGGGGAAAGGCTCGATGGAGCGTTTCGTCAGACCTCACGCTCCTTTCCACGCCTACCGCCCGACTGTCCCTTTCGGATGGAGGCTCCAAAGGCATCGTTTGCAGCGTCCAAACGACTCGTTTGCACGCTTCAAACACCCTGCAAGCAGCCTTCGAGCGCGGAGCCTCCCGCTTCACCCTTCCCCTCCTGTTGGATTTCTCCACCGAGCATCTTCAGACCGTGTGGCAAAATCAAACCGGGAACGACGTGACGCTGACCACGGCCACTCTCGCCCTCTCGCCGCGATACGAATACACCCATCCCCGTCGCAAATATGTGTTCCGTGCCGACTTGCCCCTGCGCCTCCATCATATCCGCCAATGGTATGCCTCCGCCATGCCGGGAATGTATTTGAACTATCAGTTCAGCGGGCGCTCCACGTTACGGGTACGCACCTCTTACAGGCGCACTTTCGGAGACATCCTCGACTTCCTGACCGAGCCTGTGCAGACTGACAACACCACGATGCGCGTCGGTTCCGGGGTGCTTGCCGACAACAGGCAGGTGTCTGCAAGTGCCAACTTCGACTACAAGATTCCGCTTGAAATGTGGTTTGTCAATGCCGAGCTGACCTATCAGCACGACCGCCGTAATCTCATCTCCGCCCAAGAAGTGTCGTCGGGCATGGTGCTTACGAGTGCATTGACCATGCTTCACGCCTCCGATGGCATCACTACGAGCGTGAGCGTCACGAAGCACATCGTGCCCATCAAGACCAAGATTTCCCTAAGAGGTTCCTATGGATGGAATCGCGCCACGGCTTTGCAGAATGACCGTCTGCTCCCTTATACCCATCAAAGCCTCTCCCTTACCCCCACTTTGCAGGCGCGTCCACTTGATTTCGTGGAGTTAGACTATACGGGTACGTTCAGCAAGAGCCTTTCCCGTTTCGAGCACGTGCGCAACAGCTATCGCGCTGACACGCATCGCCTTTCGCTGAAACTCTCGCCCGCGAAGCCCTTGCAACTGACCTTCGCCTCCGACATCACCCACCGTCAGCTGACCGATGACCTCACAAAGGCGATGATGCTGCTTGATTGCGGTGCCACCTACCGCCGCAAGACCGTGCGCCTTGCTCTCGATTTCCGCAACGTGCTCAATCAAAAGCGGTATGCCTATACCATCTATAACTCCATCAACACCTACACCTACGACTATCTTCTGCGTGGCAGGGAAGTGGTGCTCACGCTAACCTACACCCGATAAAGCGGCAAATAGGTTATGAATTTCGCCCAGCACACTATGGGTGTTAGTGGGCTGGGCGAACAGATAAACAGATAACAGTTGGGCTTTCCCTCACATTACTTTACCTCCGGGGCAATGGGCAGTTCGAAGACGAAGCGGGCGCCGCGACGGTATTTCTTGTCGAGGTAGATGCGGCCGTTGAGCAGCTTGAGGATGGCCTGGCAGATGCTCAGTCCCATGCCCGTGGTCTTGATGTGGCTGCCTGTGGACACGGAGGTGAAGATGTGGTCGGCAAGCTCGGGAGCCACGCCTGTGCCGGTGTCTTCGACGGAGATGCAGATGTGGTCGTCCTCCTGGTCGCAGCGAAGGGTGACGCTGCCGCTCGTGGTGTGGCTGAAGGCGTTGCTTGCCAGGTGCTTGATGACTTTCTCCGTACACTCCACGTTGGTGATGACCGACACGAAGCTGGGCACGGAGGTCTCGAAGCGCAGCTCCACGCCCTCGGGGCATTCCTTGCCGAGTGCATCGACCATGTGGTTGCAGATGATGTTGGGCGAGATGGGGGGATCCATCGGCAGGGAGGTCTTGCTCTCGTAGAACGACAGCTCAATCATGTTATCGACCATCTTCGTGAGCAGCTTCGAGTTGTCCTTGATGTGCTGGCTCATGGCCACGCGCTCCTCGGTCTGGAACTGGTACTCGTCGTCGCTCATGAGGTCTGACATACCCGTGATAGGGTTGAGCGGTGTGCGCAGCTCCTGTGAGATATTGTAGAGGAACTCGCGCTTGAGGTCGAGGGCTTTCTGGGCTTCGCTTTGTGCCTTTTCTGCCTTCTGGCGCTCCTCGGCGAGGGTCTTGTTGTCCTCGCGCAAGAGGCGGAGCTTCTTCTGGCGCTGGTAGAGCAGGTAGGCCGAAATAAGGATTACGACGATTACGAGGATGATGTAGATGCGCATGCGGAGGTTCTTGTTCTCGTCCTCGAGGCGTAGCCGCTCGTTCTCGAGTCGCTCGTTCTGCGACTGTATGATGTATTCGGAGAAGATGTTTGTCTGGTCCTCGCGGTTGATGGAGTCTCTCACCGAGTTTGCCTGTCTGAGGTATTTGTAAGCCTTGGTGTCGTCGCCCATCAGGTGGTAGATCTTGGCTTGCATGTTAGCGCGGTTTCTGATGGGCACTTGCTCGCAGAGCTGGAGTGCTTCCTCATACTGCTCGTTGATGATAAGGTGCTCTACCTCGACGGTGGACTCAAGCGCGCCACCAGAGGTCTGGCGGAGCAGCTCCTTCCATTCGGAGTATAGCTCATTGAAGCGGTCGCGGTCACCTTGGGTGTAGGCATACTGGCAGAGCATGGAGAAGGCTCTGATCTTGTGCTGCGGTTGCAGGTTGGGTTCTTTGAGCACCTTCTCACCGTATTTCTTTCCTTCCTCCGCGTTGTTCCGGCGGTTGCAGATGGTAATCAGCTCCAGATAGTCGGCTGCGGCGCTCTCGCCGGGGAAGTGGGTGTGCAGCAGCTCCACGGCATCTTTGAAACTGTTTTCCGCACCAACGTAGTTCTGCATGCGCAGATAGACGGTGCCTTGCACGTGGGTGGCGGTGTATTCGCCGAAATTGCTCTTGTGCTCATAGGCATACAGTTTCATCTCATTGACTACCTCCATAGCTTTCGTGCGCTGCTCGTGGGTGGAGAGATAGATGGCCTGATTGCCCCATGCCTTGTAGAAGGTCTGCTCGTCGTTGATCTCGAGGCTCTTTTCCTTCAGTTGCTCCGTCACCTCCATGAACTTCTCCTGTTCGGGGGTACTGAAGTATTTGTACATCTCGGTCTGCAACTGGTCTATTCCCTTGCCAGACGACTGTGCCTGCATGGAGATGGTGCCGAGCAGTAGAATGGCTGCTAACAAGAATCGATTCTTCATAATCATATTTGTCAGTGATTTTTTTATTCGTTATGCTTTTGTGTTGCAAAATTACTACATTTTGGCAAATTTCACGTGATTTTCATTAAAAAATGCAAGTAAATATATGAAATTTGTATCAAATAGGGGATGAATACAAAAAATCCCGAGAGAATCTCGGGATTTTCGCGCTTCAGGATGGGCTTGAACCAACGACCCCCTGATTAACAGTCAGGTGCTCTA
>JAFLSG010000047.1 GCA_022511065.1 Prevotella sp. | reverse complement strand
GATACAAGATTCTCAATCTTGGCATAGGGGTTCGATTCCCCTATCGACTACAAAAGAGGAACTTTTCAGTTCCTCTTTAACTTTATATAGACAGGAACACGATATATGCAGAACCAATTCTCAAGAACCCGGCTATTGCTCGGAAAGCCTGCGATGGACACGCTGGCAGGGAGTCGCGTGGCGGTATTCGGCATCGGTGGCGTGGGAGGCTATGTCACTGAGGTTTTGGCGCGTAGCGGTGTGGGAGCACTCGATTTGTTTGATGACGACCGGGTGTGCATGACCAACATCAATCGTCAGATATACGCCCTTATCTCCACCATCGGGAAATACAAGGTGGATGTGGCAGAGGCTCGCATCCACGACATCAATCGTAAGTGTGAGGTCAGGAAGTACCAGATGTTCTACTTGCCGAGTAATGCCGACGAGATAGACCTGTCGGTGTATGACTATGTGGTGGACTGCATTGACACGGTTAGTGCCAAGTTGGAACTCATCAGGCGCTGCCACAGGCTCAACGTGCCCATCATCTCGTGCATGGGTGCTGCCAACAAACTCGATGCCACGGCATTTCGTGTGGCGGACATCAGCAAGACAGCGATGGACCCGTTGGCAAAAGTAATACGCAAAAAGCTCCGCAAGGAGGGCATACAACATCTGAAGGTGGTGTATTCGGAGGAAGAGCCGTTAGAGCCATTCGACGATGCGGAAATCTCCTGTCGCTTCCATTGCATTTGTCCCAATAAGGATATGCGTAAATGCACCGAGCGGCGCACTATCCCTGCCTCTAATGCCTTCGTACCCGCTGCTGCGGGACTTATCTGCGGGGGTGAGGTGGTAAAGGATTTGGTGAATCATGCAGGGACGATGCGCATCCCACCCGAAAGCGGGAACAATCAGCCAAAAAGCGAGGAAGATAAGTCTGCCGCCGAAGGCGGCGAGGACAGCAAAGGCCAAGCCTAAGGAATCAGCAGCGAGGAATCCCCATAGCTGAGGAAGCGGAAATCGTGGCTGAGGGCATAGTCGTAAATCTTGCGCCAATCTCCTTTCACGAAGGCACTCACAAGCAATAGGAGCGTGGATTGAGGCTGATGGAAATTGGTGACGAGCATCTTCACAATCTTATACACATAACCGGGGGCAATGATGATTTGCGTGCTTGAATGAAGCACCTCCATACCTCGGGCATCCATCCAATCGGCAAGGGCACGCAGGGCATCAAGCACCGAGAGTTGCGAGGCAGAAGGTTCATCCTCGTATGGTTCCCACTGACTGACATGCAATTGCTCTTCCGTCAAGTCGGGATTCCTACTGACCTTCACGCCCATATAGTAAAGGCTCTCCAACGTGCGGACACTCGTAGTGCCCACGGCTATTGCACTGCCTTCGTGCCTGATTAGTTTTTCTATCGTCTCACGGCGCACACTGATATATTCCGTGTGCATCTCATGCCCCCCAATCTCCTCACTCTTCACAGGTTTGAAAGTACCAGCCCCTACGTGTAGCGTAAGTTCCTCCCGCTCAATGCCACGATGGTCAAGCTCTGCAAGCACGGCATCGGTGAAATGAAGCCCTGCCGTAGGAGCAGCCACACTCCCCTTTATCTTGGAATACACCGTCTGATAGGTGGTCTTGTCACTCTCCTGTGTCTCACGATTCAGATAGGGCGGGATGGGCAGTTCACCCATCGCATCTATCACTTCGGCAAACGAGACACTCGGGCAATCCCACGAGAACTCCACGCGGTGGCTCGTGCCGTGTATGCCCTGTCGTGCGGCAGTCACGGTGACGGTATGCTCCCCGATGGTGATTGTCCGTGCAAGCACTCCCTCCTTCCACTTCTTCAGGTTGCCCACCAAACAATACCACGCGCATTGTCCTGTCGTCTGAAACATCTGTTCATAATCGGCAGGGGCAGCAGGCTCAAGCAGAAACACCTCGATGAGTGCCCCAGTCTCCTTGCGGAAATGCATACGGGCTTGAATAACCTTCGTATTGTTGAACACCATTAGTGCCCCCTGCGGCAGATAGTCGGGAAGTCGGTGAAACACATCCTCCCCTACCTCACCCTGTCGGTAGATGAGCAACTTCGAGCAATCGCGACGGGCAATGGGGAACTTGGCGATGCGCTCATCGGGCAGCGGATAGTTGTAGTCGCTGATACAGATATGCTTGGGATTGTTCATAGGATGCAAGACTTGATGAGGGCATAGACCAACGTAAGCACAAGCACTGCCACGGGTATGTCGGCATCAGCGTGCTGATAGCCTGTGGCGGTGTATTGCTGAGAAATCAGGCGACGACCTAACGCGATGTTACGGGAGAGGCGGTAATACACCCAATAAGAGAAACTACCCACCATGAAGCCCCAAAGAAGTCCCACGAGGATGTCACCGGGGAAGTGGACACCGAGATAGACACGCGTCCAGCAGTTCGTGAGCGACCAGATGACCATTGCCACCGTCAGCAGACGACTCCTGACGAGCCACCAGAAGAACACGGCAATGCTGAACGTATTGGAGGCATGCGCGGAGAAGAATCCATAGTTGCCTCCCCGGTAGCCATCGACCACATCGACCAGCGTTCCTATCTCCGGGTCATGCGTGGGACGCCATCGGGCCACTCCGGGCTTCACCACCATGTCATCCACAGCACCAGCCAACAAGACGCACAGCCCTGCACCACCAAGCACAAGCAGGATGCGGAGGAAACTGTCGTTGTTCTTCAGCACCACATAGAAAAGACTGATGTAAAAAGGCAGCCACGTAAGGGCTGTGGTCAGCGTGCGGGCAGCCCTGTCAAGGAAAAGCGAGTCACTGCCATTGAGGGCAAGCAACAACTGCTTGTCAAGCGCCTCCAAGGTGGAGAGCCAACTGGCATCAGACAACAGGATATCGAACAGCATGGCTCAGATGATTTCTATCTTCTTACTCTCAATCCACCCCTCCTTACCGTCGGCGATGCGAATCTCCTTCCATCCCTGCATCGAGCCGTCGGTAATCGTCACCTTCGTACCCTCATGCAGAATGAACAAGTCACTACCATTGGCGGCGGGGGTACTCTTCACGGTGACGGAAGGAGCAATCACCACAGCACCCTTGCGGAATACCAATTCCTTCTTCTGCTGCCATGCAAAGATGTTGCCCACGATGAACACCACCATCAACAGCAAGCCCCCGAAGAAGCCTGCCTTGCGCAGCCATATCCTCCCAGAGAAGAGATACACGAGCATCAGCGCCACGGCAAGTGCCAACGATATGAGTGCCGTGCGTGCCCATCCATCGACACTCATCAGATTGACGAGCGTGCGATACCATGTCACGAAGAACATTTCTGACTCAGGCACTATCTTGTCTATCGTCTTGGATTGTGCAAGTTGCAGGTTGAAACGTATGTCACGGTCACCCGGCGAGAGAAGCAGCGCACGCTCATAGTTCAGTACGGCGCGGGTGATGTTCTCCATGCGATAATAGGCATTACCGAGGTTGTAGTAGAGGTCGGCGGAAGCCCCCTCCTTCAGCAGCGCCTCGTAGTCCTTCACGGCCTGCTGATACTCACCCCTCACGTATGCGCTGTCAGCCTCCTCCTTCGTCACAGCATGGCTTGTTAGCGTCATAAGGAGCATGGTTATGAGTATAACTGCCCTGGTTGTGGCAGCCGTGCGTGTCTTCTTCTTCATCGTCTCCTCAATATTCTCTATGGCGGTCATTGCCTTCTCAAATACCTTATTCATATTTCCCTTCGGGTCACCCGGCGCATAGCGCACGAACTCACACTCATCGAGCGCACCGATGAACTTGCCCACGATGTCATCCCTCACGCCTCGCTCAGCCAGGCGCAGACTGATATTGTCGCGCGAAAGCTGCTCCACGGGCATGTTCAGTTTGTCGCCCACATAGCCCCACAGGGCGCGGAGCACTTCGTCGTAGAACTCGCTGGCCTTGCCCTCCTCCATCAGGCGCGAGGCTTTCTTGAGTCGCTTCGTGGCCACCTTGTTGGCTTTCTTGCCACGTTGCTTCGTGATGTTGGCATTCTCCATCGCACGGTGGCGGAAGATGATGCACAGCGACACGAACAGCAATACAAGCACGGCGATGGCTATCCAATAGGCGGTCGAGCCGAAGAAGAAGTTATCCATGTCCTGACTACGGGCATTACCTGTCTTGATGTGGCGGATGTCCTTCGCCAGTTCTTGCAATCCCTCCTGTCCCGTGAAGTCACTCACGGAGGCAGAGCCAGAGCCTTTCTCCACGTCGAGTGCAAAGGATTCCGTCTTTACGGTCTGATAGGCATTGGCTGACGTATCGAAATAAGTGAACTCTATGGGCGGAATCTCATACTTACCCTGATGGCGGGGCACGAAGAGGATGTCATACACCATCGAGCCTTCGATGCCATTGGCGGTGAGCTTCGTCTTGTCGGTTATCTTCGCATCATACTTGTCGAAGTCCTTCGGGAAATCCACCACGGGCTGCTTCACCAACTTCAAGTTACCCGTACCACTAATGATGACGCGCAGCGTCACGGGGTCGTTGGCTTTCACCTCGGTCTTGTCCAACTGGGCGGAGATGTTGAACTTACCCACACCTCCCGAGAAGCCCGCAGGGCGGTCAGGCAGCGGCATCACCTCGATGTCGAGGCTCGGTGCCTGTATCTTCGTCTTCACCTCCACGTAGCCAGAGCCACCATTGAAGAACGCCTCAAAGGGATCCACGTTGCGGTTCTGCTGGATGACCAATCCCTCGTAGGTGATGCTCGGCACTTGCAACTTACCCGTCATCTGCGGGAACATCACATACTGTTGCCAAGTGACGGTCTTGTAACTGTTGCCATTGAGCGTCTCCACCTTGTACTCGGGGCTCTTCGGCAAATCCACCTCCTGACTGTAGAAGCTCTTGAGGTCGGGCATCTTTCCATTCAGACTGTGGAGCGACACGCGGGTATAGACCTTGTAAGTCAGCAGGATAGGCTCTTGCTCATAGACACGCTTCTTGTTGGCACTCACCTTGATGAAGAGGTCAGAGCCAGATATACGGCTCCCTGCGTCGCGCAGTTCCTCACCCCCTCCTTGCTGTCGCTGACGGGATGCTCCCGGTCCACCCTGTGCAGAACCCGTCACCTTGACGGTCAGCGAGTTCGAGGCGATGCTCTTGCCTCCCACCACCACGTGGGCAGGGGGGATGGTAAACGTGCCATTCTTCGTGGCACACACGATGTAGGTATAGGTAATGGACGATGACGAGCTTGTATGCCCATTGATCATCTGATAACTCGACTGCATCGACTTGTTGGGGCCTATCAGCACCTCCAACTCCTCGGGGATGTTACCTGCGCGGAAGTCACTCACATTCTGCGTGTTCACCGTATAGGTTAGCCTGAACTGCTCACCCACCGACACGTTTGAGGGGGCAGAGCCTGTCAGCGTCTGCGCAAGGGCAGTCACCAACGAGAATTGGGCGACGAGCAATGCCATGAGCATCCTCGCCATCCTTCGGCTTATATTTACATCACAAATCTTCATTCCTTTCTTCTTTCTCATGTTCTCTCTCACATCACCAGTTCTTCAGGATGTTACGGCGCTGCGGCTGTTGCTGTGCCTTCTTCATCTTGTCCTGTGTCTGCTTCTCGTTCTGTATGGCGGCGTTCAGCAGCTGCTCTGCGTTCTCCTTGCTCATCTGGGGCTTCGGTTGCTCTTGCTGCTTCTTGTCGTCTTGCTTGTCCTCATCGGGCTTCTGCTGATCGTCTTTCTTGTCGTCCTTCTTGTCCTTGTCACCTCCACCCTGCTGGTCTTGGTTCTGCTGATCTTGTTGTTGCTGCTGACGCTTGCAGAGCACGAGGTTATAGCGGGTCTCGTCGTCATTCGGATTCAGACGGAGGGCGTTCTTGTAAGCCTCTATCGCCTCGCCATACATCTTGTGCGACTGACAGATGACACCCATATTGTGATACGACTGGTACTTGCGCATCGGATTGGTCTCCATCTTCGCAGCGTGCTCGAACTGCTCCACGGCGGCGGAGTCCTTCTTCTGCGCCAACAGCGCATTGCCAAGGTTAAAGACGGCCTGCGGGTTGCGGGGATTCTTCTCCACAGCCTTGCGATAGGACACCTCTGCATTGGGATAGTCACCTGCGCGGAACTGCTTATTGCCCTGACGGATATACTGGCGGTCAGTAACCTGTGCGGAGGCACTTACGGCCATCAGGAGCGCCACGGCAGTCACCACCTTCTTCTTCGCACCAAAGACGGATATGTTCTTCAGCAACGGGTTGCGACGGTCAAGGATGCACACCTCGATGATGAGCAACAGGAGTGCCAACACGCCAAAAGCCTGAAACTGCTCGTCATACTCGCTATACACCGTCGTGGAGGTCTCCTTCTTTGCCAACTTGTCAAGCTCATTGTCAAGCTGCTGCTGCGCAGCACTGTTGTTCTCCACGTGTATGTAGGCACCACCTCCCGCTTGGGCGAGCTGACGGCACATCTCCTCGTTCAGCGCAGACATCACGGTATTGCCCGTGTTGTCCTTCATATAGTTACCCGTACCGGGGATGGGTATCGGAGCGCCCTGTGGAGAGCCTACACCAAGCACATAGACACGCATTCCCTTGTCCTTGGCCTCCTTCGCAGCCTCCAGTGCCCCACCCTCGTGGTTCTCACCATCGGTAATCACCACGATGGCCTTGCCAATGCCCTCCTCCGAGGTGAAGCTGTTGGCAGCCATATTGATGGCGGCAGCGATGTCGGTACCCTGCGTGGCCATCATCGAGGGGTCAATGCTACTGAGGAACATCTTTGCCGACACGTAGTCACTCGTTATCGGAAGCTGCACGAAGGCATCCCCCGCAAAGACTATCAGTCCTATCTTGTCATTCGTAAAGTGGTCCACAAGGTTCTCCACCATCATCTTGCTCCTGTCGAGGCGGCTCGGGGCCACATCCTCTGCACGCATGGAGTTACTGATGTCCATCGCGATGATGGTCTCAATGCCTGTACGCTTCTCGTGGGAAATCTTCGTACCCATCTGCGGACGGGCAAGCATCACGATGAGAAGCGCGAGTGCGGCACAAGCCACCCAGAACTTCACGGCGGGGCGCAGGCGCGAGGCATCGGGCATCAGCTCCTTCAGCAACTGAGGCTCTCCGAACTTGCGGAGGCGCTTCTTCTGGTTCCTGTAGGAAACAAACCTGATGAGCGCCAACACGGGTATCAGCGCCAACAGGTAGAGATATATGGGGTCTTCAAATCTGAACATATTACGGTATCCTCCTGAATATGGTTATGCGGAGCAGCAACTCAAGCAGCAGCGCTATCACGGCAGCAAGGGCGAAGGGCTGATAAGCCTCATACTTCTTGCTGAACTGCTTCACGTTGAGCTTGCTCTTCTCCAACTGGTCAATCTCCTTGTAGATGTTGCGCAACTCTTTCGTGTTCGTCGCGCGGTAGAAATCACCCTCCGTCACACTCGCGATGTCACTCAGCGTCTTGGTGTCTATCTCCACAGGGATGCTCACATACTGGATGCCTCCTGCCACGGGCATCGGATAGGGTGCCACCTTGTTCGTACCCACACCGATGGTATAGACACGTATGCCGAGGCTCTTGGCTATCTCGGCGGCAGTCATCGGCGAGATGTCTCCCCGGTTGTTACTACCGTCGGTCAGCAGAATCACCACCTTGCTCTTGGCCTTGGAGTCCTTCAGGCGACTGACGGCATTGGCAAGTCCCATGCCGATGGCAGTACCATCCTCTATCAGCCCACGGGCGGCAATATCGGTGCGCACGTTGTGCAGCAGATTGAGCAGCGAGGCGTGGTCGGTGGTCATCGGGCACTGGGTAAACGACTCACCCGCGAAGATGGCCAGACCGATGTTATCGTCAGGGCGACCGATGATGAACTCGGCAGCCACCTGCTTGGCAGCCTCTATGCGGTTGGGCTTCAAGTCCTCGGCGAGCATACTCGTCGATACGTCCATCGCGAGCATGATGTCTATTCCCTCCACCGTGCGGCTCTTCCATGAGTTCTGTGTCTGCGGGCGGGCCAGGGCTATCACCGTCAGCACGAACACCAAAAGGCGCAGCACCATCGAGAGGGGCATCAGCGTCACCTTCCAGCTCCTCGGCGCATAGCGGAACGCAAACGTATCGCTCATGCGTATCGTGGGCTCGGCCTTCTTCCGGTACATCACATACCATATTATATAAGGTATCGTGAGCAACAGGAGCAGCAGATATTCTTTATTGGCAAATTCCATCTCTCTTCTTTTAGTTCAATAACTGATAGAGCATATAGGCGATGCTGCCGAGCAGGGCGGCACAGGCGGCGGCGGTCACTCCAATGACCACCTTCAGCACGCGGCGCTCCTTCTGCGAGCGCAGGTCTTCCTCCGAGAGCTGCGGCTTCACGGTCTCCTCCACGGGCACGTTCTCCAACTTCGTCTGGTTGATGAACTCCACGGCATTCACGAGGTTCATGTCGTTCTCGTTGATGAGCGTGGAATACTTGGCGAACTTCACCAAGTCGGCAGTCGTGAAGAGCTGGCGCAGCTCGTCGAGTGCCTTCTGGTCTTGCGTGGCGGTGAGGCGCTCGATAATCTCGCTACTCGTCATCTCCATCGCACTGAATCCATAGCGCTCCTCGATATACTTGCGGAGCGTGTCGGTCAGTTTGGTGTAGTATTCCTTCGAGTTCTCCGATGCCACCATCTTGTCGGCCTTTATCTGCTCGATTTCCTTCATGGCCTTCTGGTGAGGCAGGAGGCGCTTCACGATGCGGATATGGGCGATGATGGGCTTATTGTCGCGCAGGCGGAGCCAGAGGTAGCAGCACAGTGCCATCAGCACGAGCAGCACCACACTCAGCCAGAAGGGCAGGCTCCAGTCGCTCCATTGGAAGGGATTGTCCTGCACATCCTTCGGCCCGAAGAACTGGTCGGCGTGGAGCGTGTCCACCTCCACCGTCAGCACCTTCAGCGCAAGGCTCTTGCTCTTGTAGGGCTTTCCGTCTATCTTCACCGTCATCGGCGGCAGATAGTAAAGCGTATCGTCGAAAGAGGTCAGCGTATAGACCATTGCCTTCTCCACATAGCCATTGTCCTGTCCACGGTCGTCAAGGGGCTGACTGCCAAGCACCTCCACACCGGGGGTAATCATCTGCAAGGGCTGGAACTGCGGGAACTCCACCTTCGCGTTCTCCTTCGCCACGGCTGTCAGCGTGACGTGTACCTGCTGACCCACGAACATCTCGATGGAGTCTATCCTCGCCTCCACCGACACCTGCGCAGCGGCTCTCACCACGGCTACGGCCAACAGGACTATCATCAGTACCTTCTTCATCAGCTTCTCTGCTTAAACAACATCAGCAGCGCCTTCACGAAATCCTCATTCGTGGAGATGCTCACGTTATCCACCTTACTCTTGTTGAAAGTCTCCTGCAACTGCGTCTGGCGGGTCTGCCAATACTTCTGGTATGCCTGGCGCAGGCGCTTAGAGCCGGTATCGACATACTGCTCATAGCCCGTCTCGGCATCCACCACCTTCATCAGTCCCACATCGGGCAACTCTCGGGCACGCTGGTCATACACCTGTATCGCCACCACATCATGCTTGCGGGCGCAAATCTGCAGCATCTGCTGGAAATCATTGCGCACGTAGAAGTCGCTGAGGATGAACGCCGTGGTGCGGCGCTTCTGCACTCCCGACAGGAACTCCACGGCAGCCTTCACATCGGTGCGTTTCGACTCGGCCTTGAAGTCGAGCATCTCGCGGATGATGTAGAGGATGTGCTTGCGTCCCTTCTTGGGCGGGATGTACTTCTCTATCTTGTCGGAGAAGAACACCACACCTATCTTGTCGTTGTTCTGTATGGCGCTGAAGGCGATGGTGGCGGCTATCTCGGTCACCATGTCACGCTTCATCTGCTTCTGCGTACCGAAATCCAACGAGCCACTGACGTCGATGAGCAGCATCACGGTCAGCTCACGCTCCTCCTCGAACACCTTCACATAAGGGCGGTGGAAGCGTGCCGTGACGTTCCAGTCAATGTCGCGCACATCGTCGCCAAACTGATACTCACGCACCTCGCTGAAGGCCATACCCCTGCCCTTGAAGGCGGAATGGTACTGACCTGCGAAGATGTTGGAGCTAAGCCCTCGGGCCTTGATCTCAATCTTGCGGACTTTCTTGATTATCTCAGATGTCTCCACCGTTGCTTCTCACTTAGGGAACTTCCACCTTGTTTACAATCTTCGAGACGATGTTCTCGCTCGTCACGTTGCTCGCCTCTGCCTCGTAGGTCAGTCCGATGCGGTGGCGCAGCACATCGTGAGCCACGGCACGCACATCCTCGGGCACCACGTAGCCACGGCGCTTGATGAACGCATAGGCGCGGGCGGCCTTCGCCAGATTGATGCTCGCACGGGGAGAGCCTCCGAAGGAAATCATGTCCTTCAGGTCTTTCAGTCCGTAGCGCACGGGATAGCGCGTAGCGAACACGATGTCAGCGATATACTGCTCAATCTTCTCGTCGATATACACCTCACGCACCACGGAGCGGGCACGGAGTATCTCCTCGGCTGTGGTCACGGGCGACACCTTCGGCATCTCCCCTGCGATGTTCTCGCGGATAATCTTCTTCTCCTCCTCGAGCGTCGGATAGTCGATGATGACCTTCAGCATGAAACGGTCCACCTGTGCCTCGGGCAGCGGATAAGTACCCTCCTGCTCTATCGGGTTCTGCGTGGCCATCACGAGGAAGGGGTTCGGCAGCGTGAAGGTCTCACCTCCTATCGTCACCTGCTTCTCCTGCATCGCCTCGAGCAGGGCGCTCTGCACCTTTGCCGGGGCACGGTTGATTTCATCTGCCAAAACGAAGTTGGCGAACACGGGGCCTTTCTTCACCTGAAAGCGCTCATCCTTCTGCGAGTAAATCATCGTACCGATGACATCGGCGGGAAGGAGGTCAGGCGTAAACTGGATGCGACTGTACTCCGAGTCAATCAACTGCGAGAGGGTCTTGATGGCCAGCGTCTTAGCCAGTCCCGGCACACCTT
Source organism: Prevotella sp. (assembly GCA_022511065.1). Classification (GTDB taxonomy): domain Bacteria; phylum Bacteroidota; class Bacteroidia; order Bacteroidales; family Bacteroidaceae; genus Prevotella. Next base: position 9,755 of record JAFLSG010000047.1, on the reverse strand, counting down.
CCAACAGGATATGTCCATCGCTCAGCAGACCGATGAGCAGCGTATCTACCAGATGCTTCTGTCCCACGATGACGCGGTCCATACCGGCCACCAAGTTCGTCACGAATGCGCTTTGTTGTTCTATCCGGATGTTCAGTTCCCGGATGTCAATAGCTTCTGCCATAATATTTTCTCTTTTATAGTTTTCCGAATTTGACCGCAAAAGTAGTGAAATAATGGCATTCCACCGCGCTTTACTGACCTAAATAATATTAAAAAGTTTCCCAAAGCCGAAGTTTTAAGAAACTTTTTCATTAGAACGGTCTCAAAAGGCGGAAATACGAGCTTTTTAATACCTACAAACAGGATTTAAAAAATTTGATTTTAATGACATTTCTCCATATCTTTCGCCATGCCCATATAAATGCTAACGGCAGAAAGACACCACCCAAAGCATAATAAACATAGAGCAACAAGTTCGTAGCTGGCGCTTCTAATTCTGCCACATTCTGATGCAAGTCCGATACTTGATTGATTGCCAATGAACACAACTTAAATGCCAAGAAATGGAATCCCATAATATAGAAGGACTCCTTTCCAATGACAGACATCACTTTAGCAAACCATCCTTTGCTTCGTTTGGAAACAAAAGCAATTAAATAAAGTGCAGCAAAAGTAGAGGCTGTTAAAGATACGATATCGTCAAACCTGTTACGATTTAATGACACACCTCCACGAAGCACGCAGAAACTATAAAAAGCAATCAGAGACATCCCGAAAACGAAATAATTGTCAAATCTCACCTTATACCGCTGCACAATCTGCATTCCGATATATATCAACCACGAAGCCGTGAATACGTTATTAAATCTTGGAATAGTAAAATCAAAGATATTCGTCAAGATACTACCAACTACAGCCCCCAAGAGTAGGACACAACATCTTACTTGCTCATACAAATGCTCGTTATAGGGGGGGGTAATTTTCTTTAGTATGAAACTCAATAATGACAAATAGCAAAGAGCCATAAATAACACATAAACAAACCACATTGCTCCCACTATTGGTTCCCTTCCTGCCAAGAACACGACCTCTACACAACCACGCACAAACTGTCCTACCGTCCAATAATCCACATACTTCCCACCATAGGAGATCGCGGTATCATAAAATCCAACATCAAGTAGCACGTTATGAAGCAATGTAAAAGGAATATAGATATAAAGTATCAACAGATAGAGACTTCTTATTTTTCCCTTGATAAAAACCGCGGGCTTCACTAACTTTTCTTCTTTTAAGAAGAATCCTCCTATCATAAAAAATACTGGCACATGCCATAGCCATGCCATAATAGTTCCAATTGGTAGCAATGCTATCTCAGGATACTGATAAGAAATATGCCCCAACACAACAGCAATGATTGCGAATGCTTTCGCAATATCTACCCACTCTAATCTTTCCTTACTTGCCATATTTTATTTCATATATAGTATTCATCATTTTATTCCAATATATCTTTTGCTTTGTTTGAATATCTCCTACAACTCGTTCCGATACCTCCTATACCCCCATAGGGATTATTCCTTTCCCTCGTGGAAAGCATCGGAACGAATCATAGGAATTATTCCTTCCTAACAAACTTCCCCTTGTATTCCTTCTATACTTTTATTCCCCAATAATATCCTCAAACCGCATCAGATAGGTATCGTATTGCGTTTCGTAAGGACGGAACGGGGCGGGAATGGACTGCGAATTGGCAAAGAGGTCGCGCAGCAACTGCGGCATATTCCCTGCATCAGTGCGGTAGAGATAGAAATCGCCAGTGACGGTGCCCACCTCCTTGGCTATCACGGGGAAGGCGGTCTGCGAGAACTTGGGGCCCTCACCCGATACAGCGGCATTGTAAGTCAGGACGATGCCCCGGTCAGTCTGCTCAAAACTGATGTTCCCATTGCGGCAGAACATCAGGATGCCATTGCCCTCCTTGTCGGTCAGCAGCGCGGCATCCACTCCCCTGCGATTTCCCTCAAAATAGAGGTCGCCCTGTTGCAACGCCCAGAAACCATAACGACCGGCACGGAAGCGCCCCGGGTAGGTGGGCATCAAGCCATTGCCAATCCATTGCACACGGTCGATGGCAGGGTCGAGCAGGAAGGCGATGCCAAGCTCGGTGAGGTAAGTGTCGGTGGTGTCGGGCGTGAGCGTGAAGGTGTAGTGCGTGGCATTGCCCTCTTGCTCGGTCTTGATGTCAGCACCCATGGCGGGCTGACGGAGCAGGTAGCGCTCCAAGCGCTTGCCAGCCAACTTCAATGTCTCTGCCAGGGTGGGCTTCCTACCGGCACGAATCAGGATGTCCTCCTGTGTGCGGGTCAGCGGGTCGTCAGTCTTGACGGTCAGACCCTCAATGATGCGCTGTGTGAGCGGCATCGGATTGACGGGTATCGCCTGACGATTGAACACCCTCCCCTGTGCATCACTGATTTCCAAGTGGAGCAGACAAATCTTCCCCTCGTCGGGTAACGTGGGCAGACAGAGTTCATAGGTGGTAGTCTTGTGGGGCGGACAGGCGGGTGAGAATGCGCCCCGGGCGGTGGTGTCACGATCCTCTGTGAAAGCCCAGCGGAACGTGATGTTGTCCTTCAGGTCGAGGAAGTCGAAGCGGTTGCGCACATTCAGCGCAAGCACTTGCGTGGTTGGGGTCAGGATGCTGTCAATGACGGAAGCCTGTGCGTAGTTGTGCTGCAGTTCGTAGTAGTTGGGCAGGGGGGTGCGGTCGGCATAGAGCAGTCCGTCGGTTCCCTTGTTACCACTCATTTCAAAACCCTCTGTCTTTGAGGTATATACCTTCTCCTCGTAGCCATAGAATCCCTTCTCACCAATTCGGGACTGATCATTCTTGAAGGGCATGCCCTGATCCACCCATTCCCACACGCTTCCACCGGTAATCCACGGCGTGCGCTCGATGATTTCCCATTGGCGGTCGTGGTCTTCCAACGAGATGCCCAACGTGTGGCAATACTCGGTAAAAATCACGGGGCGGTCACTTCGCTGATAGAAATCGGCTATCTGCGAGGTGGTCGGATAGTGGGGCGCGTAGATGTCAATCAGTTTCGGGAGGTCGTAGTTGAAGCCCCGGAAATAGGAACCAATCTGCGGGTAGCAGATGGGGCGCGAGGCATCAAGATGCTCCTTCACGTAGTCACCCAGTTTCACGCAGATGTCGGTCAGCGGGTTCTCATTGCCAAGGCTCCAGATAAGCACCGAGGCGTGGTTCTTGTCACGGCGGATGGTGGCTTGGGCACGTTGTTGCAACACCTCGTAGAACGTGGAGTCGTAGAGGTTCTTGTCACCATAGCCGAAGGGCACTTCATCAATGATGTAGAATCCCAACGAGTCGGCAAGTTCATAGAAGCGAGGTTCACGTGGGTAGTGGCTCGTGCGGATGTAGTTCACCGAGGCCTCCTTCATCAGTTTCATATCCTTCAGCGTCAGTTCGTCACTAATCACTTTCACCGTCTTGGGGTCGGTGGCGTGGCTCGTCACGCCACGGAACTTCACGGGTTGTCCATTGAGTTTCAGTATGTTTCCGTCGATGGTCAGTTCACGGAAACCAAACTTATGCTCAAAGGTTTGCAGCGTCTTGCCCTTATGGGTCAGGCGGGTGCGCAGGGTATAAAGATAAGGTGTTTCGGCGGTCCAGAGGTGCGGACGGTCCACCTTTCGCTCACCCACCACCTTGCCTTGTGCATCCAGTATCTCGTGGCTCACAGCCACGCCCTTGGCAGCGTTGGCTATCTCCACCTTTACATCCACCTCACCCGTCAGTTTGGTTTGTATGGTGAGGTCTTTCAAATGGATGTCGGGCACGGCAAAGAGCGTCACGTTGCGGAAGATGCCATTCGGTGCCCAGTCGTCGTTGTAGTCAAAATCACTACCCCGGAACTGGGAGATGACACGCATCGAAAGTTCCTGCCTATCGGTTTTCCTGTCAAGATAGGGCGTAATGTCGAAAAGTGCGGTGTTGTATCCCGAGCGCCACGAGCCTACGGACTTCCCATTAATCCAAAGGTCGTAGCCATAAAGCACGCCATCGAAGCGCAGCACGATGCGTTGCCCCTTCCACTCTTGCGGTACGGAGAAGGTGGTGCGGTAATAGCCTGTCAGCGGGTTGGGACTGTCATACTTCGGTTGGCAGAAACCGTATGCCTCCCAGCATCCCGGCACGGGAATCTTTCCCCACGTGGCATCGGCTACGGGTACGGTCGTGTCGTCGGTGATTCCCTCCACCACCTTCAGATTCCACTCTCCGTTCAGGCTTCTCTGCATCTTCGGGTCAGTCACGGGCAGTATGCCCTGAAAGGCATCATTCACTCCAGCGCGTATGCTCTGTGCCAAGGCTAACAGCAGCAATATCGGATACACTTTTCTCATTGGCTTGTTGATTTGTTTAGATAAAAAAACGGCTTGCCAGTAAACGCTATGATACTGGCAAGCCGGTTATTGGTTAGTTGGATTTCTTCTTCCACTCAAGTTTCGGGAGCTTAATCTCTTGCCCCTCCTTGAGTTGCGAGTCACCCTTCAGTCCGTTAAAGACCTCGATGTAGCACTCCATACCTTGACCCAAATAGCGCTTGGCTATCGCTTTCGTGTCATCACCCTCACGAGCCTTCACGGTTCGGTCAGTGCCTACGATGCGGTAAGCACCAAGACGGACACGGGAGTCCATTGCAGCATATTTGTCGTGCAGGGTGTTGGAGGCGGAAGCTGTTGATGCAGAAGCATTTGCAGCGGAGGTGCTTGGGGCGGTAGATGCTTGCGGAGCAGCAGCGGGTTGCTCTGAAGCGGCAGGGGCAGCGGCGTTGGCGGCAGCATCAGCCTCCACACTTTCTTCCCCATTGGCATCCGAGGCACTCTCAGCAGCCTCACTGTCAATGTCCTCGGGAATCTCGAGCACCATCTCCGTGGATTGCTCATCCTCGTCGGCATCGTCCAAATCATCTGCTTCCAAATCGGCAAGCGTCGGGTCATTCTTGGAGAAAGGCAGGGAGTTGGCGGGGAGCGGGAAATAGTTACCGGCCACATAGCCAATACCCAATCCCAACAGCAATGCTATCAAGGCAGCCCATATCCACTTCTTACTGCCGGAAGACTGCTCCTCCTCGAAGCCATAGTCCTCGTCATCCTCCTCTTGCTCATCATCGAAGAGCGGTTTCGGTTGCTCCATCTGCGGAGTTTCCACCTTATGCAGATATTCTTCCACTTGCACAGGCTGCTGCACCTCTGCCTCTGGCATCGGTTTAATCTTCTCTATCTTCTCCTCTATGGTCACAGGCTTCCCTTCGATGACCACAGGGGCAACTGGCTCCTCCCACTTCTCTACGATTGGGTCGGGAGTTGGGGGTGTCATCGGTTTGGGAGTGGGAGTTACCACGGGTTGGGGTTCAGGGGTAACTACCGGTTGGGGAGTAGGTGTGGTCACTGGTTGGGGAGTAGGCGTGACAACAGGCTCAGGCGTAACCACGGGGCGAGGAGTTGGTGTAACAACAGGCTCGGGGGCATGAACTGCTACTGGTTCGGGCGTAGGAGTTACCACTGGTTCAGTCACAGGAGTTGCTACTGCCTCGAGCGTAGGAGTTACTACCGACTTGGGAGTCGGTGGAACTACTGGCTCAGGGGTTGGAGTAACCACGGATTCGAGTACGGAAGTAACCTCAAACTCTGACGCGGGAGCAGCCACAGGCTCGGGAGCGGGAGCAATGTATGGTTCAATAACCCACTCGGGAATATCCTCATCCGAGAACTCCTCATACTCATCAGTAACTTTCTCGGGAGCAGGGGCTATCGGGCTAACCTCCTCCATTGGTTTCGGCTCGGTCACCTCTCCTACAGGTTTCAGTACATCAGCCTGTCCTATAGGCTCAGCCACATTCGCTATCGGCTCACTTACTTTCTTTATTACCTCCTCTACAGGCTTGATTATCTCCTCTACGGGCGTGACTACTTCCTCAATGGGTTTCGGTTCGTTCACCATACCCATAGGTTCTGGGATAGTTGTCTCACTTATTGGATTCGAGTCAATTACCACACCAACGGGAGCCTGCTCTACTATAGGCTCTGGTTCGGGCATCACACTTACAGGCGATTCTGGCTCAGAGAAATCCACCAAAGGCATATACGACGGGGAAGTCACATCCCCCACTTCATCATCAACAATGACAGCAGCCTCCGACTCGAAGTCATCGTCATCGATGGTTACGTCATCATCAATGTCTGGCTCGTCAATCTCTACATCCTCCACCTCAATCGGTTCTACGGGAGGAATGGGCACAACAGGCTGCTCAACTACGGGAGCAGCAGCGACGGGCTTTTCAACAACAGGAGTCCCAACCACAGGCTCAGCCACTGGCGGAACAACAACCTCCGAAACAGGCTGCGGAGCAGAAACTGGCTCTACCACGGGGGGAACAGGAGTTGCTACGGGAGGGACTGGGGGTACTACGGGCGTCACATGCTCTACAACATGCTCCACCACAGGAGCAACATTCTCTACCACGGGCGATGCCATAGGCGTAATGTGCTCCACGGTGGGCGAAACTACGGGAGCAACCTCCGGCGCGGAAGCCTCCTCAAACTCAACCCCATCATTCAGCACTACGGTCTCAAACTGCGAGAACGGCTTGTTCACCAATTCCTTCATCGTGGCATCGGGCGTGAAGGTAATCTTGCTGTGACCCTCTATCAGCACACGCTCACCTGAATTGACATCCACGCTCTCGCGGGCATCAACATCGATAATCTTGAACGTGCCCAAGCCCTTTATCTTGACGCTCAAGTCACGCTCCAACGCCTGTTGGGCGATATCGAACATGGCACTCACGAATATGGCGGCATCACGCTTGGTCAGCCCCTTGCGCTCCACGAGCACGGTGGCAAGGTCTTGTATAGAAATCTTTCCCATCACTCAGTTCCTCCATTCTTTACGCGTTCCTTCCAACTCACGTTAGGCTTGAATGCCAGTACCAGTTTGGGGGGCACGAGCATACGCTGTCCCGTCGAGGGGTTCACCATCACCCGCTCCATCTTCTTCCTCACCTCAAAGGTGCCGAAGGTGGGCACAAGCACTGAGTCGTCACTCTGGAAGTGGTCGCCCATTGCCTCAATCACACAATTCACCAACTTCTGGGTGTCGTCAGACGAGTAGCCTGTACGCTGTGCTAATTCCGTGATAAAGTCCTTGTTGTTCATATCTTCTTGTTGATTGTTGTTCCGTATAAATCGAACTCCTCCGAGGCGGTCATCAGTACGTCGTAGAATGCCCCTATCTGGAGTTCTCCCTCTGATGCGGGTATCAGCACCTCGGGGTCCACCTCGGGTGAGCAGAACTCGGTGCGACCTATGTAATAGTCACCCTCCTTGCGGTCGATGATGACCTTTAGTGTCTGTCTCACCTTCTCTGCCTCAAGCTCAGCACTGATGTTCTGCTGAATGCGCATCAGCTTGTCCAAGCGCCTTTGCTTCACCTCCTCAGGCACATCATCCTCATAATGCTCTGCCGAGTAAGTGCCTTCCTCCTCTGAATAGGCGAAAGCTCCCATGCGCTCGAAGCGTGCCCACCTTACGAACTCCTTCAGTTCCTCAAAATCCTCATCGGTCTCTCCGGGAAATCCCACCATCAGCGTTGTGCGCAGATGAATACCGGGCACTTCGCGGCGAATTCTCTCTATCAGTTCATAGGTTTCTGCCTTCGTCACATGGCGTTGCATTCGTGAGAGCATATTGTCAGAGATATGCTGAAGCGCAATGTCGAGATACTTGCACACGTTCTCTTTCTCATGCATCACGCGAAGCAAGTCCCACGGGAAGTGCGTCGGATAGGCGTAGTGCAGGCGAATCCACTCCACACCGGGTATGTCGGCCATGCGCTCTATCAGTTCTGCGATGTGCTGTTTCCCATCAATGTCCACCCCATAATAGGTCAATTCCTGGGCAATCACCTGAAACTCCTTCGTGCCATCAGCCACCAACTGACGGACTTCATCGAGGATTTCCTCCATCGGGCGACTTCTGTGTTTACCTGTAATCAGCGGGATGGCGCAATAGGCGCAATGGCGGTCACAGCCCTCACTGACTTTCAGATAGGCATAGTGGCGCGGGGTGGTCACGTGGCGTTTACCCTCCTTGACACTTTCCTCTGCCAGCAGGTCAGTCACCAACTGACGGTAGTTGAACTTTCCGTAATACTTATCCACCTCGGGCATTTCAGCCTCTAACTCTGCCAAATAGCGCTCCGAGAGGCATCCCATCACGAAGAGTTTCTGTATGCGTCCATCCTTCTTAGCCTCTGCCAGTTCGAGAATGGTGTTGATGCTTTCCTCCTTTGCATCGTTGATGAAGCCACAAGTGTTCACCACCACGATGTCCCCCTGCGGGTCATCACTATCGTGCGTGCATTGAAATCCATTTGCCTCAAACAGTCCCATCAGCACCTCACTGTCCACGAGGTTCTTCGAGCAACCGAGCGATATGATGTCCACTGTCTTCTTCATCCCTTCGGCTTTCAGCGGTCATTAAACAAAGAATCCACAAACTGGCGCTTGTTGAGGAGCTGGAGGTCTTCCATACCCTCTCCCAAGCCGATATATTTCACAGGCACTTTCAACTGGTCGGAGATGCCAATGACCACACCACCCTTTGCAGTACCATCGAGCTTCGTGATGGCGAGCGATGTAATCTGGGTGACGGCAGCAAACTGCTTGGCCTGCTCAAATGCATTCTGACCCGTAGAACCGTCAAGCACGAGCAGCACCTCATCGGGAGCCTCGGACATCACTTTCTTCATCACGTCCTTAATCTTCTTCAGCTCGTTCATCAGACCCACCTTGTTGTGCAGGCGACCAGCGGTGTCTATCAGCACCACATCAGCCCCATTGGCCTTGGCGCTCGACAACGTATCGAAAGCCACCGATGCGGGGTCACTCCCCATCTGTTGCTTCACCACGGGCACTCCCACCCTTTCACCCCAGATACACAGCTGCTCCACAGCAGCGGCACGGAATGTGTCGGCAGCACCGAGATATACTTTCTTACCAGCATTCTTGAACTGCCAGGCGAGCTTGCCTATCGTCGTGGTCTTGCCCACGCCATTCACACCCACCACGAGTATCACGTAAGGCTTGTGCGTGTCGGGCAAGTCCCAGTTGTCACAATCCTCTGAGTTGTTCTCGGTCATCAGGTTTGCGATTTCCTCGCGGAGAATCCCGTTCAGTTCTGATGTACTCACGTACTTGTCACGAGCCACACGCTCCTCTATTCTCTCGATAATCTTCAGCGTCGTGTCCACACCGACATCACTGGTGATAAGCACCTCCTCGAGATTGTCAAGCACATCGTCATCCACCTTTGACTTGCCAGCCACGGCACGGGCCAGTTTGTCAAAGACACTCGACTTTGTCTTCTCCAACCCCTTGTCAAGCGTCTCTTTCTTGTTCTTTGTAAAAAGTCCGAATATTCCCATAACACTTCGCTAAATCGTTGCAAAGATAAGTAAAAAGCGGGGAAATGCCAAAAAAAGAGACCGCAAATTGCTTTGCGGTCTCCATTTTATCGGAAAATATCCTTAAATCCTAATTAGTTCTTGAAGAAGTCCTTTACGGCCTCATTGGGAACCATCTGCTCATCGAAGATGTAAGCACCCGTCTTCGGGCTGCGTACCATCTTGATTACCTTTGTGTAAGCGCGACCATCCTTTGAGCCTTCATGGAGGGTAGCGACGGTTT
>JAFLSG010000046.1 GCA_022511065.1 Prevotella sp. | reverse complement strand
GGGGGTAATAGGTGTTTTTAACATCAGTGAAACACAATGAAACAACAAATATTTTTTCTTTTATTGGCTTATGTCTAATTTTGCAGCCAAGAAACTCTTAATAAAAACAGTTATGAAAAGGAACATTCAATTTTTGGCTATCTTGCTTGCACTTGCGATGCAAAGCATTGCCTGTATTGCGAAAACAATGGAATCCACGCCCGTGTATCTGTATTACACGAATGATGACAAGTCCAAGTCGGATGGCTATCAAAAGCCCTCCAAAGCACCGGCACTTCGGAATATCACGCTGAGCGTATTTTGGGATGAAGAGGCTCGGCAGTTGGTATTTAGCGACACATCAGATGCAAGCATCACGTTTACTGTGTATAGTGAGTATGAGGAAGTGGTATCACAAGGAAGTCTCACCCTGCTGAATAATGAGAGCTACTATATAGACCTCAGTTCTGTTCAAGGAGGGACATACACCTTGGTCATAGACTATAATGGCAGTATATATAGTGGTACATTTGAATTGTAGTAGGGAAAATAAGCAATAAACATCAACATAATTCCGGAAAGCGTTGAGGCAGACCACCCTGCATAAAAGGAGCGGAAACCGAAAAGCTATATGAGTAGGGTCTATTTAATTAATAAGAACAATGAAAAAATTAATGTTATTCATGATTTTGGGATGCTCAATCTCGATAAATGCATTAGCCGCAAACGATAAGATTATTCATACCTATTACGGCACAAAAGCAAGAAACAGTGCCCTCAATCCTTGTAAGGGAGCATGCACCCTTATATGTGGAACAATTGAGACGACAAACAGCGCAATATCAGAAGATGTCACGCTGGTCACATCCGTGGTCAAGGATAGTGAAGGAAATGTTTTGTCAACGAGTTATCAGATTGTCGAGGAGTCAGCGGATGTTGTAATGAGCAGGCAACTTACAGGCTTTAGGAATCAATCTAATGTGATAGTCCATGTTGTCAATGAATAAGGTTCTTACTACAATTTTCCTGTCATTTCTTTGCCAAATCTTATCTGCTCAAGAGCGGAACCTTGTCGAAGAAATGACAGGGAATTATATTCAAATCCGACAGAGGGCGGGCACGGAGTCATTATTAAGCGAATGGCTCAAGCCCATTTCCATAGAAGAAGATACAGTCTATGCAATATTGTATATCCCTATGGAGTGTCCACGGTGCGAAGCAGCCATCCCGAACTTTGTCGAGAAGCTAAAGGATGTTGATACCCGCCAGAAGATTCTTCTTATAACGGCCAATCCAGACTCCCTGCTTGCCAAGGACTATAACCAGAGGAATGAATATGCCGCAGATGGTTATCTCTATGACACTGCAGAGCACTATAGACAGATTTTCGACACCAATATGGAAGGCGACCTGATGGGGGTGCACATCTTGAAGATAGATAGGAAAAACGGTAACCTGCTTACAGGTGGTCAATATACGGTTCTGAACAATCTGTTCGTACAGCAATTGATAGCATATCAAGGAATATTGGAAAAGAGTTCATTCGCTACCACGGCAAATGCAGGTGGGAGCGGTGGCACAGCTTTCCCTGACGGCATGCGACCGCTGACGATATATCAAGACTACCCAATAGACCCATCGGTAAGAATATCGACTATATATGACGTGCCCCGCTTCGTTGGTGACAAGCTCTTCTTTACCGATTTACTGCAAAACGGCGTGATGCTATTTAAGCAAAAAGAAAGCCGAATGGAGTATCAAGGGCTTCTGCAAGTAAGTGATACGGAAAAGAATCGGTTTGTCAATGTCCCAGAGGATGTTTATCAGCACTTTGTTAATCATAAGATGCTCTTCTATATAGCATTGGGAACGAATCTATTAGATGATGCTCATATTGGCATATCATACTCAATCCCGAGGATCGTTTCTGACGGCGGAAAAGATAAATATGGATTTTACAATGCTCCCGTCATCCTCTCCAGAGAGATGGAGACGATGCTGCCCGATTCGATGATTGCTCTAAGTATGGCATTTGAGAGCGACACGACATTCTTCAATACTCATTTTTCATTTGCAAGGCATCAAGGGAAAATCATCATAGGTTGCCAAAAGCTGACATGGCCGTTGGAATATGAACGCGAAGAATATGAGGATATTCCAGAGCTAAATCCTTTTGGACAAGGCTTTTATGAGAATAGCACTCCATTTGTTGCCGCATTCAGCGAGAAGGACGGCAAACTATTCAAAAGATACGGGCAATTGGATGTTTCCCAAGCACTAAGTCGTACAGGATATTATTTCTTTAACCCTCTTGCGGCATCTTCTGGGCCAGAGCTTCTATATACCAACGGCTACACAGGCAAGGTGTCAATTGTTGCAGAAGATGGGGAAACAGAAGAGGATTATCAGGTATTTAGTATAGATACATCCTCCTTTCCCCCGCTTGACTCCACTTTGTTTTACACATACGATCACGTAAAACCTTACAAAAGATTCTTCAATCGTTGTATTACTGATGTAAAGTTTGACAAGGAATACATATACTGCATTGTGAAATACGCAATGTCAGACGATAGCAAAGAAGCGAGGTATGCTTATATGACCGTAAACCGGCAGAGCAGAGAAGTCCAAGAATATGCTATTCCCCAGACTCATGAAATGATTCTGGGTGCAGGCCTACAAGGCACGAAGCAAAAAATCTCGCCTTTCATTATTCTGAAAGACTTTATAAAAGCCACCGTAAGGGTATATTCAATTAATTAACGAACTAAAAACATAACAAGATGAACAAGAAGTTATTCATGCCATTCCTTGCATGCGTATTTACAGCATGCTCTGATTCCGTCCAAGAGGATTGGGTGGGTAATATGCCGAGGACACGGTCTGTGGAAGTTGAGACCGACCACCGCGTCAGATATAGTGACATTGTGACCTTGACCACCGGCAGCAGCATTGCGCCGATGACGGTCTCTGCCCCTTCGTATGAAATCGAGTGTCTCACCAACGAAGCAAACGACACGTTGCTCTATGTGTATAAGAACCAAGGGGGAGGATGGACGATATACTCCTCTGACACGCGTGTACCCGCCATCGTTGCCCAAAGCGACGAAGGGTCTTTTGCGGAACTAATGCAGATAGACGGGGCAAGGCTCTGGATTGAGGCGATGGTGGAGGAAATGGAAGCCATAAGGCAGTCAGATGATGACAAGCTGAATTTCACCCCGAAGGAGATAGAGGACAACAAGGCTTTTTGGAGGTCTATCTCTTCCCCTGATGGATTTGTGAAAACGGAGATTCTACAGGGCAGTATTCAAACGGCAAGTGTTGTAGATCCCCCGATTACAGGGCATTATGAACTCGTCCAAAGTGAATCGTATTCGGAAGTATATGATACAAGCCCCAGACTAACTAAGACGGATTGGCATCAGCATGATCCGTTTAATAGGTATTGTCCACTAAAAAACGATGGCACAAGCGGACGAGCCCCTGCCGGCTGCGTGGCAATTGCGGGAGCACAAATGCTGTATTTCTTGCATTATCATTTTGGAGTGCCAGTATCGGCTCCGACATCAGCATATTGCTATGGATACGTGAATAATTTTAGTTTTGGCCAAGGAGATTTTAGTCCTAATATTTGGGATATAATGAGCACAAACGATGCAGCTGCCGCTCCATTAGTAGCAAATGTTGGGCAGTTCGTAGGAATGGATTACGGGAATGATGGGTCTTCTGCAGAGACAAAAGATTTAGTAGGTAAAGTGTTTGCGCCCTATGGAATCTCATGTACTTACGGAAATTATGATACAGGACTTTTAAGAAAGAGCTTGCAGGATAGTATTCCCGTTATAGTGAGGGCCACCTCTTCAACCACTTCCAAAGCAGGGCATGCTTTTATTGTCGATAGGTACAAGCGATACCGTACTGTGACAAAAAACACCTATGAATGGATTTATGACAAGACGGACAGGCCTGTACCAATGGTTCCCGATAAAGTAGAATATACCTATTCTTCACCAACAATTAATGCGATTACCATGAATTGGGGATGGCCAGTAACCTACTACTATAATTATAATGATGTGTGGTATTCTTTATTAGGAGATTGGGTAACTGAGCATGATGATGGTAATCGAACCTGGAATGTTTCTCGGTCTATGATATATGATTTTAAGGTAAAATAACAACAGCATTAAAATCTTTCATTATGAGAAATTATTTCAACATTCTATTAGGCATTTTGTCCTGTGTCAGTCTGTTTGCATGCTCTGACGATAATAGTATTGGTAATTCTCCCCCTCTTTATGCAACTGGTCTCCTCTTGGATGGGGATGGGATTAGCAAAGTGGGGTTTTACTGCATAGAGAAAGACTCTCTTCGTCATTTTAACTATAATGATGAAGTTGGCTATGCTCCAAAGACAAAGACCATAGGTGATTATTCCGATATGCTATTGTGCATATCAATTCATAGCTGGTATTATAGTGATTGGCTTTCAAGTCGCTATGGAATAACGAATGAAGCGGAAAAGGAGAAAATAAGTAAATTAAAAAGAGAGTATTATAAGAGTAAGTCAGCACTCCTTGTAGAAGACTTGGATTCCTTTGCCAATCATAGTCGGGAGACAGTTGGTAGGCTGTGGCCCGCCTTTTTCACCGCGTATGTAAACGGCGAGGTTACTATCACTTGCGACAAGCCGCTTTATGGGGAATTGCCCGGTACAAACCTCGGCAAGTATTTTGATGTTATTTCATCAGGCGGATGCCTACCCGTGGGCAAGGAAAGCACCAGACTGCTATACCATTTCGGGCAGAAACTCCCGACGGATATGGAGGAACTATTCCCGCAAGAGGCTTGGCTTCAGCCCTACTATGAACTGCACTTCAAAGAGCATCCCTCGGAGAAGTATGATAATCTGACATTGCATCTGTCATTTCCCATGACCATCGAGCATTCGCTTGACTATGTGGTTTCACAGTATAATGGTCGTGATTACTCCAGATACACGGAGACGGTGTTCGAGGCGGACTGCCCGATCAACTTTAACTGGGATTGAGTTTTTCATTAGCAAAGCATTTGCTGCTTTCTCTTCTTTATAACTCTTAAACAAACCTAAAAAAGATGTGCCCTCTTGGCAGTTGAGGAAAATAAGACTACCTTTGCACAAACCTAATTAAGAAACCAACAAAGATAGTAACGATGATGAAAAGAATCACAATCCTCGCGCTGGCGGCAGCTATGACGCTGTCCGTTCCGGCGGCCAAGAAACAACAACAGTCACATGGATATCCCATCAACCCCGTGCCCTTCACGAGCGTGAAGGTGGCACCCGGCACGTTCTGGGGGCAACGCTTGGAGGCAAGTCGGCAGGTGACCATCCCCCTTGCCTTCTCGAAATGCGAGGAGACGGGACGCTACACGAACTTCTCCAACGCGGCGGAGCACATGAAAGACCCGTCGAAGGTGTTTAAGGTGAACGGCATCGGCTTCTCCTTTGACGATACCGACCCATACAAGACCATCGAGGGCGCATCGTATATCCTGCAGACCTATCCCGACAAGAAGCTCGTGGCGTATATCGACTCGGTGTTAGATGTCATTGCGAGTGCGCAAGAGCCTGACGGCTATCTCTACACCGCCCGCACACAGAACCCCGACGACCCGCACCACTGGGCAGGGCCGACCCGTTGGAGTACGGTGGAGATACTGAGCCATGAGTTCTATAACCTTGGTCACATGGTGGAGGGTGCTATCGCCCACTATCAGGCCACGGGCAGCCGTAAGTTCCTCGACATCGCCATCCGCTATGCCGACTGCGTGATACGTGAGGTGGGTCCGGGCGAGAACCAGGTGCAGCGCGTGCCCGGTCATCAGATTGCGGAGATGGCGCTTGCCAAGCTCTACATCGTGACGGGCGAGCAGAAGTATCTCGACCAGGCGAAGTTCTTCCTTGACCTGCGTGGCAAGACGGATCGCAAGGATAAGTATTCTCAGGCGCATAAGCCCGTCATTGAGCAGGACGAGGCCGTGGGGCATGCCGTGCGCGCCGCCTATATGTATGCGGGTATGGCCGACGTGGCTGCGCTGACGGGTGATCAGGACTATATCAAGGCTATTGATGCCATCTGGGACAATATGGTGGGCAAGAAGCTCTACATCACGGGAGGCATCGGTGCCACCGCGCATGGTGAGGCATTCGGAGAGAACTATGAACTTCCGAACATGACAGCCTACTGCGAGACGTGCGCCGCCATCGGCAATGTCTATGTAAACCACCGCTTGTTCCTGTTGCATGGCGAGTCAAAATACTACGATGTGTTGGAGCGCACGCTCTATAACGGTCTGATTTCGGGCATGAGTCTCGACGGTGGTGGCTTCTTCTATCCCAATCCGTTGGAGTCGCTCGGTCAGCATGCGCGTCAGCCGTGGTTCGGTTGTGCCTGCTGCCCGTCTAACCTCTGCCGTTTCATTCCCTCGCTGCCGGGCTATGTGTATGCGGTGAAGGACAGGAATGTCTATGTGAACCTGTTCCTCTCCAACGAGGGCACGGTGACGGTGGATGGCAAGAAGGTGGCCTTGAGCCAGACCACGGAATATCCGTGGAACGGCGACATCGCAGTGACCATCGGGCAGAATGCTGCCGGGCAGTTTGCACTGAAGGTGCGCGTGCCAGGTTGGGTGCGCGGAGCCGTAGTGCCGAGTGACCTGTATGCCTATGCAGACGGCAAGCAGCTCGGTTATTCCATCAAGGTGAACGGACAGGAAGCGGGTACGCTGAGCGAGGACGGCTATTATACCATCGACCGCAAGTGGAAGAAGGGCGACAAGGTGCAGATTCACTTTGACATGGAGCCTCGCACGGTGCGTGCCATCGACCTCGTGAAGGAAGATGAGGGCTGCATCAGCGTGGAGCGCGGACCATTGGTGTATTGCGCGGAGCATCCCGACAATGACTTTGACCTGACAAAGATGATTGTGAATCAGAAGCCCGCATTCAGCGTAAGCGACGGCAAGGTGCTGGAATATCCCGTGAAGACGATTGCCACGCGGGCACAGGCACTTGACTTTGACAGCGAGGGAAGGCTGACGGCAAAGGATGTGCAACTGACGCTGATACCCTACTACGCATGGTGTCACCGCGGAAGCGGTAAGATGAAAGTATGGCTGCCGCAAGCCCTTATGGCGGTGCGCCCAGCCAAGGAACTGCCTGTTAAGGAATAATCAAGACTTTGCTTTGTGGAGCGGGATGGTCTCTCAGGCCTCCCGCTCACAAGGTATCCACATCCAGAAGGTAGAGCCTTTGCCCTCACCTTCGCTATCCACTCCAATCTTTCCATTGCAGTGCTCCACGATGGACTTGCTGACGGCAAGTCCCATACCTGTGCCCTGCACGAACTCGTCGAGCTTGACGAAACGCTCGAAGACGATGTTCTGCTTGTTCTTGGGAATACCCGCACCCGTGTCCTCGCAGTAGAGGTAGAGTCCGCCGTTCTCATAACGGTAGCCCACACGGATATGCCCCTGTTGGGTGAACTTTACGGCGTTAGTCGTGAAGTTGGTGAGCACCTGGAAGATGCGGTCGGTGTCGAGCGTGGTCGGGAAGGTGTCGTATGGATTGTCCTTGAGGAACTCCACCTCCGGGTTCTGCACGCGCTGACTGAGTGCCAGACAGATGTTGTCGAATGATGCAGAGAAATCCACAGGCTTCGGTTCGATGCTGACGGTGCCACCCGTGAATGAGGATGCCTCGATGATATCGTTGATAAGCCGCTGCAGCATATCGCTACTGTTGCGGATGATACGCAGGTACTCCTTGCGCTCCGGCATGCCGGTAAGGGCTTCGAGCACGCCCGTGAAGCCGACGATGGCATTCAGTGGGGTGCGCAGCTCGTGGGTCATCGACGCGAGGAAAGCACTCTTCATGCGCACACTGTCGTTGGCTAATGCCTCCTCCTCCTGTAGCCGCTGTTTTGCCAGTACATACTCCGTGACATCCACGGCGATACCGATATGCCCGACGAACTTGCCGTTCTTGTCATAGAACGGGTTGGCGCTGATGTCGAGCCATCCCTCCTTATTGGTTACGAGCGACTTGCTGAAGTGGCCCTCCACGCTATGGAGCGGAGCCTCGTTGTTAAGCACTTGGCGGGCTCGCTCGCGCTCCTCGGGTGCGCGGTTTTCATTGATATACTCGTCGAAACTGAGCGCAATCTCCGGCTGCCCCAGCTGACGGTAGAAATAAACGACCTGCTTCTCCACATCGCTGCGCATGAGGTAGCGGCTGCTGTTCTCCAAGAGGTAGGCGAGCTGCTCCTTGCGGTGCTCAATCTCGCTCGTGGTCTTGCTCAGTTCGCGGTTCTGTAAGTGCTGTACGTGGTCTCTGGTGCGGTCAGCCGTCACATCAATGGCAGTGAAGAAATAGTTGGCGATATCGCCATTGGTATCGAAGAGCGGGGTTATATGCAGCTCGATGTAGCGGTTCAGTCCTAACTCTGGGAACTCCATGTGCTGACACACCAATACATCCTCGCGGCTGCCAGGAGTGCAGATGCTGCGGAACAGGGGGATGTCGAACATGCAGACCTTTTCCCAGTAGCGCTTGGTCTCTGGGTTGTCGTCGGAGATACCGAAAAGCTCCTTCATGTTGTCGTTCAGGTCGATGAGCCATCCATCTTTGTCATAGAACGATATGGCAATGAACGGCATGTTAGACAACCGCTCATACTTGCGCACAAGCTCGCGCGCAGCCTTGTCCTCTTCCACCTCGGGTGTCACGTCGTGGATGGCGTTGATGACATGGGCGGGCCGTCCATTGACATCCAACTCAACGATGGCATGGCCGTGGAAATTCTGCCAGTGAGGCTCCTCGTCAGTACCTGCGTTCCAACGCTTGTTCAGGTCGAAGTGGCGGTCGCGCCCTTCCATGAGCCTCCACATCTTCTGGACGAACTCCTGTTGCTGGTCGGGGTGGATGCGGTGGGTAAACTCCTCAAGCGTGAGACCCTTCTCCGGCAGGATGTCGCCGTAGTAGTTTGTCATTCGGTCGGATGCGATGTCATATATCATCACCTTGAAGTTACCCATGTGCAACGCCTTGTGCATCATATCGTTCAGCTCCGTGGAGTTGCGGGTGGCATTGATGACGCGCTTCTTGGAAAGACGGCTGAAGAAGGAAATGAGACCTGCAAGCAAGAGCAGCAGGGCGATGCAGGTGATATAGGAGGCAACAGGTATCGCCTGCTCCTCAACCCGCTCGGGATGCAGCCACTTGTCTTGCAGTACGGCAATCTCGCCTTGTTGGTTCAGGCGTGAGAACTGGTCGTCAATCTGTTCGATGAGCTGTCGGTCGCGACCGATGACACGCACCCTATTGACGGGAGCATTCACCTCGTTGAGGCTGATGCCGTCGAGGTCAAGCTCATTGATTTTCCATTTCAGCGGTTCTTCCTCCCATACATAGTATTTGTAGTCGCCGCTCATCAGTCCCATCAGTGCCGCCGTGGGCATCTGGTACTCTAAGAGTTCCTCATCGTCCGTACTGTCCTTGATGAAAGAAAAGACGGACTGGTCGCCGGAGTTGAACACCACATCCTTTTCCTCTAACAACTGTCTCCACGATATGGTGTTCGTGGAATCGCCGTGCATGGCGACGCAGATGCGGCTGTAATTGATGACATTTTTCGAGATGACATAAGGCTTCCGCCTGTATGGCCCGCCCTTGGAGAGAATCAGGTCGGCATCGCCCCGCTCAAAGGTCTTCTGGGCGACGCTTGCCTCCTTCATCACAAACTTGCAGGGCAGCCCTAACCCTTTCATGATGGCACTCATCACGTCGATGTCCGAGCCGGCAGGCTGTCCCTTATCGTTCAGAAACTCGTATGGCGGCTTGTCCCAGTCGCAGACGATGACGACGGGGCGCTTCTCCGTATATTTGTCGCTCAGCCGTTGGGCGGAGGCTGTGACGAGCGCGAAGTGGCAGATGGCAAATAAAAAGAGTATCTTTTTCATGTCTTATGCTAATTTCTTACGTTTGATGACTGATGCGTGGCACGGGAGCATGATATAGACGGTGGTGCCGGAGCCTTCCTCGGAACTGATTTCGATTGTGCCATCCATCTGGCTCACAAGTTCCTTGGCGATGGCAAGTCCCAATCCCTTGGTGACATGCACGTTGGCATTGGGGTCCATCTCGTTGAGGCGCTCCACCTCCTCGGCGGGGATTCCCTCGCCGGTATCGTCGATGGAAATCATCAGTCGTCGTCCGATGTAATCGACGCGGGCACGCACCACGCCGCTCTTCGTGTGCTGTGCGGCATTGGCGGTCACCTGCTCGATGACATGGCCGAGGTTGTCGGCATCAATATCCACCACTAATTGCTCATAGGGATTCTCCACGAGATAGTGCGTCTCTGCGTTCTGATACCTCGTCCAGCCGTTTGAGCACTGTGAGGCGAACAGCTCCGCAAAGTCGCGCGGCTGCCTGTGAATCTCCACCATCCTTGCCTGCAGGCGCGACAGGTAGAGCACGTTGTCTATCAGATGCAGCAAACTGTCGGCATTTTCGAGGATGACCTTGCGCAGCTCCTCCTCGTTGTCGGTGGTGTCGTTGTCATCTATCCGCGACACATAGTCGATGATGGTGCTCATCGGCGTGCGAATCTCTTGTACCATGTTCTTTACGAAACTGGTCTTGGTATGCTCCACCTCCTGCACCTTGGCGGTCTCCAATGCCATCTTCTCCTCGATGGCCTGCTGTTCGGTGAGGTCGCGCATCAGTCCGAGATACCGCTTCACCTTCCCGTCCTTGCTGGTGACAGGCTCTAACTTGAAGTAGAGCGACAGGTGGCTGCCGCCTCTGCTGCGCAGCGTGGTGTTGATGCTGGCTTCGATGGTTCTGCGCGTTCTGCCGTCCATGTCGTTGAGCATTCGCATCGCAATCTTCTTTGACGACTCATCCACCAGTGTCATGCAGCGGGTCTGCGTCAGTTCGTGCTGTGCCTGGTGCGTACCATTGAGGATGGTGAGCAAGTGCGAGTCGGGCGAGTAGCTTGCCACGCGGATGTCGCCTCCCCGTATTGCGTGGTCGATGGTGGTCGTATATCTGTTGAGCATATACGTGGCATCCTCCAGCTTCTCCGCGTCTTCCTTTTCCTGGTCGCTGACGGTCACGGTGGCGGTGATGTCACGGCATACGGCGAATGCGCCGAGCAGTTCGCCGGTCTCGCCATAGATGGTCATCAGGTGGAACTCGCTGACCAGTTTGTCATCGTGCTGCCCATCGGCTTGTCCGTCGAGCTTCGTAATCTTCGTGGTGCGGAATCCGTCGGCATCTTCCAAGGTGAGGTCGCCGATGTCGATGATGTCCTTCAGCCAAGTTTCCTGGTCAATCAGTTCTTTCGCCTCGCAGCCGAGCATCTCGCACGCCTTGGGGTTGATGTCGCGCAGCCGCCCGTCCTTGTCGAAGAACATGACGCCGATGATGGGCGTATTGAAGATGGCCCAGTAGCGCAGGGTGCGCTCGGTGTCGAGCCGCTTCTGCTTCTTCTCCTCCGTCACGTCTTTCTTCATCCCGATAATCACGGCGGGCTTCCCGTCGTCGTCGCGGTTCAGCACGGAGAGCACGATGTAGTAGTCGCGTTCCGTCGAGTCGCCGCCCTCCGCGTCCATTGCCCGGAGGCTCAGGGGTATTTCTTCCTCCTCTTCTCCCTTCTGCACTTGCGAGAGACGGTCGATAGCTTCCTTCAGTCGTTTGAAGTCGCCCGGACTGTAACGCTGCGAGAACTCCTCCATGCTGTAGGTGTAGGCAATCTGTCCGTTCTCATTGCGCCAGGAGAATAGGTTGCTCTTGACGTCATAGGTCCAGATGCGCACGTGGCTCGTCTGAAGGATGAGCGCCAAGTGGCGGTTCTGCTTCTGATTGTTGCGGTTGAGCCGACGGCTCTGCAAACGGAAGCTGATGGTGTAGATGGTCAGGACGACGAGCAACAGGAGGCAGGCTCCGATGATATACCACATCCACGCCGGCAACCCGGGCTGTTGGCGCTCGGGATAGAACCACTGGTTTTGCAGGGCGGTCAGCCCGTCTGTCGTATTCAGTCGGGTATATACATCGTCAAGCTGGTCGAGTAGCTGCTGGTTGTTCGACATGAAGCGGTATTCCCCGTGAGGCATGTTCACCGGCGTCATCTCCAGGTTGTCAATCTTGTATCGGTTGAGCAACCACTTCAGGGAGAGCGTGTTCCACACAATCTGCCCATCCTCGTCGGCACTCACCTTTTGGATGGTCTCACGGATGTCGTGGGAAGGCTTGGCATTCTTTCCCCAGCCGTAATCAACCATCAGGTGATGGCAGAGACTGCCGGCATTGACGATGACGCTGATGCCCGGCTTTCCCAAGTCCTTGAAGTCTTCAATCTCCAACGGTTTGCCCTTCGGGCGTACCACGCTCTGCGTGAACAGCGTCACGGCGCTTCTGCCGTAAAGTCCGTAGGAATCGTTGAAGCCTACGGCAAGTCCGAGTGTCAGGTCTGCCTTGCCTTCCTTCAGGTCGTTGAACGCTTCCTGTTGCGGCTTCAGTTTGATTCTGTAGGGGATGTTCAGCTCCTCCATCAGCATCCGCACGAGGTCGATGATGTAGCCGTTCGGCTCTCCGCTGTCATTCAGGAATGAGTACGGCCATAAGTCCCACGCATCTTCGTAGATTAGCGGGTCTTCTTCCGTAAATACTCTTGTACTGTCGGTTTGGGCGTGACTGCCTATGGTTATGAATAGTGCAAAAAACAAGGCGGCCAGTTTCCTTTGTCGTCTCATACTCATTGTAGTTGCATCAATAAAATAGGTTGCAAATATAAGTAAATTCTCTCAAATAGGCAACCTTTTGCCGAATAATTTTGCCATTTCGCCGTTATTTATTACCTTTGCGGAAAATTCAGACAAGAACAATTACTAACTCATATAGACGCAATGGTTTCAAAACGATACATTCTCCCGTTCGCGCTGATTACGGCGTGCTTCGCCCTCTGGGGCTTTGCCAACGACATCACCAACCCGATGGTCAAGGCTTTCTCCAAGATATTCAGGATGAGCACGACAGACGGTGCCCTCGTGCAGGTGGCATTCTATGGCGGTTACTTCGCAATGGCTTTCCCTGCTGCGATGTTCATACGGAAATACAGTTACAAGGCGGGTGTGCTGATGGGGCTTGGATTGTATGCCTTCGGCGCGCTGTTGTTCTTCCCTGCCAAGATGACGGGATTGTATTATCCGTTCCTGCTTGCCTATTTCATCCTGACCTGCGGACTCTCGTTCCTTGAGACCTCCTGCAATCCCTATATCCTCACGATGGGGCGCGAGGAGACTGCCACCCGCAGACTGAATTTCGCGCAGTGCTTCAATCCGTTAGGCTCGCTCTGCGGTATGTTTGTGGCAATGAATTTCATCCAGGCGAGACTGAATCCGCTCGACACGACTGCCCGCGCCGGACTGAGTGAAGAGGACTTTGAGATGGTGAAGGCTGCCGACCTCTCCGTGTTGATGGAGCCTTACCTGATTATCGGTATAGTCATTGCGATTATCTTCCTGCTAATTCTTTTTACAAAGATGCCGATGGAGGAGCGGATGGAGACGGGGGGTGAGCATCTTGACTTCCTGCCCACATTGCGCAGACTGCTACGCTGTCCGCGCTATCGTTACGGCGTGATAGCCCAGTTCTTCTATGTCGGGGCGCAGATTATGTGCTGGACATTCATCATCCAGTATGGTACGCGCATCTTCCTCAATGAGGGACTGACCGAGATAGAAGCAGAGGTGCTCTCGCAGCGTTACAATATCATCGCAATGGCGATATTCTGCTGCAGCCGTTTTGTGTGTACGTTCTTCCTGAAGTATATAGATGCCGGTGAACTGTTGGCGATACTGGCAGCGGTGGCGGCGGTGCTTACCTGCGGTGTCATCTTCTTTACCGACATACGCGGACTCTACTGCCTCGTGGCAATCTCTGCTTGTATGTCACTGATGTTCCCCACCATCTACGGCATTGCCTTGGTGGGCGTGGGCGACGATGCGAAGCTCGGTGCGGCGGGTCTGATTATGGCGATTCTCGGTGGTTCGGTGCTTCCCGCTTTACAGGCGAGCATCATAGATATGCCCGACTTCACTTGGTTCCCGTCGGTCAATGCCTCCTTCGCCTTGCCGTTCATCTGTTTTGTGGTGATAGCCGTTTATGGTATTGGTACCACGCCCAAGGGTAGAATGACTTATTAGTCCGTTGGCTGCGACTGGCTGCCGAGCCTCTTTCTTGTCTCTTCGAGTATCTGCAATAGCTCGTCCATCTTCTCCGCACGGAGCATGGCGATGCGTGTCTGCCTGAAGTCGGGTATGCCCTTAAAGATGGGCGTGGCGGCGAGGTGGCGGCGTGTATGGAGGATGCCCCGCTTCTCGTCGATGCGTTCCACGTTGATGCGCAGCTGCTCTATCAGGATGTCCAACTTCGTATCAAAGTCGAGCGGCTTTGCCCCCGTGCCGTCAAGATAATCGCGCACCTCCTTGAATATCCACGGTCGCCCGAAAGTAGCCCTGCCAATCATGACCGCATCCACCTTGTATTGCTCAAAAGCCTGCTTCGCCTCCTCGGGCGAGGTGACGTCGCCATTGCCGATGATGGGGATGTGGATGCGCGGGTTGCGCTTCACCTCACCGATGAGTGTCCAGTCGGCAGCGCCTGTGTACATCTGCGAGCGGGTGCGCCCGTGGATGGTCAGCGCCTGAATGCCGCAGTCTTGCAGTTGCTCCGCCAGTTCGGTGATGATAAGTTGCTCGTGGTTCCACCCGAGGCGTGTCTTCACGGTGACGGGCAGCTTTACCGCCTCCACCACCTTCTTCGTGATTTCGAGCATCTTCGGGATGTTTTGCAGCATACCCGCTCCCGCTCCCTTACCTGCCACCTTCTTCACCGGGCAGCCGAAGTTCAGGTCAATCACGTCGGGTGATGCTTGTTCCACGATGCGTGCCGCCTCCACCATCGCCTCCACATCGCGCCCGTAGATTTGTATGCCCACGGGTCGCTCCACATCGCTGATGGTCAGTTTGCGGAGCGTGGTCTTCACATCGCGTATTAGTGCCTCGGCACTTACGAACTCCGTATATACCATCGAAGCCCCATACCGCTTGCACAGCAGTCGGAAGCCGATGTCCGTCACATCCTCCATCGGAGCCAGGAACACCGGCTGCGTCCCGAATTCTATGTTTCCTATCTTCATATCGTATTGGTGCAAATTAGGTGTGAAAGAATCTCAAGAGCCAATGAATAATCCTCTGTTTGAGAGATATGTGCCAAATAGGCTCTTTTCTCCATGTTCCTACAAATCCATATTTCGTGATATCAATCTGGGGATGATTATCAATTAGTTTTAAGATATGTTCTTTAATTTGGCTTTTCGGCTGAATCATATTACACAGATATATCGTGCTTGTAATGACACAATATGGTTGTGATTTGATGGGTGGTGGAAGTTTTGTTAGAATCCAGGGATAAGGTGTACTCTTTGGTGTTGCGGGCGGCGAAGAGAGGCTTCTGTTCCATAACCTTGAATGGTGTGCGATGATATTGCGGAGTTCGGCAATGGCTTTTAGCCATGAGGAGAAATCGCTACTTATATAAAGGCCAAACTCATTTGCAATGGCAGAGCGTTTTGGATGGTTTGGCTTAATGTTTTCATATATCTTGAAATAACTGATCTTGCGCAACACTTCTTTAGCTTCTGCCTCGTTTAAGAGCATGCCTCTTGTCAGGAGGGAGGCTACTTGTTGGTCAATGGAATAGGATGGTTGGTTTGTTAGCATATTATGCCACATATTAAAATGTCCCGTAGGCAGTTCTAATGGTATGCGCTACGGGAACTCTTACGTTTCTGGTGCAAAATTAGTGTTTTATTTTTAACTATACAAACTTTTTGTAAGAAATATGCTTTGAGCACCAATTTTTAGGATAAATTGACGCACTGCAACAAATTCTCTCGCATTTTTACCGCTATATCCGTTTTTCTTTTGTATCTTTGCACCATCGCTTGTTAGCCCGGCAGCGGGTAAGCGGGCGGTCTTATATATGAGAAAGACGTTTTCGAACGTCTGTCGTTGTGCATCTTGAACTTCGCAAACTCAGAGCCACAGCAGACAGATGACAACCGAAGCGTCTGCGTGGTGCGTTTCTATATACCTAAATTATATATAGTTCGTACTGGCGTGGGCTGATGAGCGTTGTCTATCCTGTGTGGCGAGGCAATGCGAAGGCCCAAGATGCCGGGATAGGCCGAGAAACAGACACCTACGCCTTTTTTGTATCATAAGCCAGACTACAAGACAAAAGCAAATTAGCCGAATCTGGGGTGTTTATAGGCAGGTAAATGATCTATAACAAGCATTATGAAAACAGCACTAAGAACCGGCTTTATAAGCCTCGTCGCTCTTATGATGGTATCGTGCGGAGCGAAGAAAACTGCATTGGCACCCGCAGTCGAATCCTCAAGAACGAAAACCACCAGTCTTGAAGGGGACAAAGTTAGGACAGAAACGAGCAAGCAGACAGGTATTGAGATGGCAGATGCCCTCAATGATGACGGAACGGACATCGTTAAACGACCTTATAAATGGTTTTCCGGCATTGGAAAGGCAGATAACAAGCAGGTTGCAATCGAACTTGCGCAGCGAGAGGCTTATGCAACAGTCTCACGCGTCTTGAACAATGCCGTGTTGGATCAGTCGGAGCGTGGGAACGTAGTCAATAATGGTCAGGTGCAGCAAGCCCTTACCTCTCATTGGAAACAGGTCAGTGCAAGTGTGGAAAAGGCGTGTGAGCCTTTCGGCAATACCACTATCGAGTACAATGCAAATACGAGAATGTACGAGGCTACAGCTAAGGTGGGTATTCGTGGTGACCACTTTAACCAATTGCTCAGCAACGCAGGCAATTTCAAGCCTTCAGACTTGACAGGCGAGGATTTGGAGCAGTTCATTCAGACAAACAAGTCTATTATGGAAGCAGCCAAAGGAAACTAACTCATTAAGACCTATCCGAGGATGAAGCAAATATGGATTGCCTTCTGCTTACTTTGGGTGTCAGCAAGTGCTGGCGCACAGCAATACCCGCCCGAGTGGGTCAGATACACTTATGGTGGATATATGTATGACATCCAGAGCGGTAGCAATGACAGGAATTTGTCGGAGACGGATTTCAAAAATTATCTGTTGGATATTGCCCGAGCAAACCTCGCCAAGCAGATTGAGGTACGGGTACAGGATGTTGCAGAACTGACCAAGGCTGCAGTAGATGGACGCAGCTCGATAACATACCTATCCACGACGAAATTCTCTACTGATGTTAATCTAAAACTGGTCGGGACAAAAACGGCGTATAGCCCAATAGCCAAGATAGGCTATGCCATTGCCTATATTGACCGCGATGCTGCCCGCAACTATTACAAAAACGAATTGACCCTTATACACAATAAAGTGAACAATTCGGTTGCAATGGCTGAAAGTTTCATTTCGGCGGGCTTTAAGTCCAAAGCCCAAACAGAGTTGGAATCCTCGTTGCAACAAGTTGTATTGGCTGACGAACAGTTGTTTTGGCTAAATGTTTTTGGGGAGGCGCAGTCGGGACTGGCAGACTGGCAGGGACGCTTCAACACTGCAGAACAGAAGGTCAAACAGATGCTTGCTGACCTCAGACACGCAACGGTTATCTATCTAACGTGTGCGGCAGACATTTTCGGCAATTCATACCCTACGCTGCAAAACGAACTGAAAGGCATCTTGGCAGCCGACGGATGCAGTTTTACCGACAATCCCGCAAATGCGGATTGGGTAATTACTGTAACGTGCCATGCCCGGGAGTATTCTAACGTGAATGTGGGTAAATCGACCTCCTACTTTTCGTATGTGGATGCGCAGATTACGATTGATAAAATCATTAGTTCGCAGCGAATCTATGAAGATGAAGTGTCAGTCAAAGGCGGGCATACTTTCGGATATACTGAAGCGGCAAAGGCTGGATATAAAGAGATAAAACAGCAAATTGGTAAAATCATTAAAAATAATATTGAATTATGAAAAGAGGCCAGAAAGTTTTTTTAGAAATGTTTGAAAAGAACGAAAAAGAATTAACGTGGGCTCAAAAAATGATATTGAAAAGAGCCCAAAAGAAAATGTCTTGTGCCCAGAGTTTTCAAGATAAATGGGAGGATTATGAAGAGTTTTATGGCGCAGATTATAATGATTGTCATGGTGATTATTATGATGCAGAGGCAGAAAATTAATGTATTATGATGATATTATCTTCTTTTGTTATTGGAGTTTTGGCATCTATAGCGGGAGCATTTGCAACAAATCGCTTTTGTGCTCCTAAGATTGCAATATCGAATAAAATAATAATAAGACCCACCACTGGCACTGGTATTATAAAAATACAAAATACTTCTTCTTGGTTGGCAATTTATGATATCTCTATTTATCTCCGATATTGTTCAAAAAGTCGGGATTATTATCCTGCCACACTGGCACCCGTTGCTTTATTAAAAGTAAAACCTTCAAAAAAGAAACGTAAGTGTGTAGAAAGCGAACCATATGAGATGAAATTGAAACTAAAAGAACCAAAGCAGAAGGGAAATGAAAAGGATATCCCTATTTCTAAATTCTTTGAAGGAGCATCTCCTAAAAGACCATATTTGGATGTCGTTATTATTTGTTATAGTAAAATAAGTGGTTCTACAAGACATGCGATTCAGCAAAGATATTACAGTACAGATATTTGTGAAAACCACTTTTTCCCAGAAGGTTCATTGGAAGCTGAACCAATTGAAGCAGGAGGTGAGCAATAATGACTATTATAATTAAACCCACATACGCATGTAACTTCCGCTGCAAATACTGTTATCTGACTAATGACACAAAATCTTCGCACAAACTATTTGATGCGAAGTTTGCAAAAAGTGTCATTAGTCAGGTAAAAGAGGTTCTGGCAAATAGCCCTAAACAAAAACTGACACTGATATGGCATGGTGGCGAACCATTATTGTGGGGTATTGATAATTACCGCATGATATTCTCGTATATGGAAAAAGAGTTGGCGGGTCTGGATTATAACAATTCTCTCCAGACTAATCTTTCCTTGATAAATGAAGAATACATTGAGCTATTTCTGAAATACAACGTTCATGTTGGATTTTCTCTGGATGGGACGAAAGAGATAAATGATTCGCTACGCGTAGATGCAATAGGGCATGGTACATTCAGTAGCATAATAGAAAAAGTAAGTCTGTGCCAAGAAAAAGGATTGAGCATTGGCTGTATCGTAGTGGGAAACAAACATCATGTTGGGCATATTCCAGAATTATATCAGTTTCTTTGTGACCACAAACTGAATTTCAAGTTTAATCCTTTGTTTTCTGCGGGGGAAGCATGTAATAATATAGACAATATCGGCATTACAGCAGATGAATATGCTGAAATGGCTATTGAGCTGTTTGATTTATGGTATAACGATAACGAACATCGTATTAAGGAATCCAATTTTGAGGAAATAACAAGCAATCTCTTATCTGCAAGACCGTCATGCTGTATGTTCGGAAAGAATTGCCAAGACAATTTCTTTGCAATCACTCCAACGGGTGATGTAATGCCATGTGGTCGTTTCTGTGACACAACATTAAAGCAATATGCCTATGGAAATCTGCACAAAGAAACGCTTGCGGAGATTTTGCCTCGCATCAAACAGTCGGAAGCATACAAGCGTAGTGGATATATTGAACGAAGCAGTTGTAAGCAGTGCAAGTATTTCAATATCTGTTACGGCGGATGCCTGCACGATGGTTTTTTGAAATCTGGCGACTTCAAGTCAAAGACATTTCTATGTTCAGCATATAAAAGAATATTTGCTCATATAGATGGGCGGTTGGAAGAAACAGTGAAACAATTCTCTTAACATAATATATTATGAAGATAAGATTATTTTGGATGCTCATGGCATTGGTGCTCGTAACCCCAATGTTCGGGCAAAGTGGCTCCACGAAACGAGTTGCAATCCTTGAAACGGTAGATAAAGAAGGACGAGTCTCATACGGTGTCAAACTGATGGTACGCAGCAAGTTGGCGTATGCCATTACCAACACACCCGGTTATGAGGGCTATGACCGTGTGGATATTGCCTCGATTATGAATGAGCATGATTTTCAGCGCACAGGCTTGGTCAGCGATGCCCAAATCAAGCGGTTAGGAGAAATGACAGGAGCAGACTACATTCTTGTTGCGGAAGTTGCCTATCTTGATTACTCCCATATTGTGATTGCCGCAAAGATTCTAAATGTAGAGACTGCCCGTGTGGAAAGAACGGCAGATGTGCAAACATCGTCAGCGGCAGATGAATTAGAAAAGAATTGCCGTGTATTAGCAGGAAAACTTCTGAATATAAATATTAACACGGGTGCAGTCAAAGGCGAACTGATGATTGGAAAGGATAGATATGTGGGAGAATACAGAAATGGAAAGCCACACGGTCGGGGAATTATGTATTATTCAACAGATGATTCGTATAATCGCAAGTATTATGATGGAGATTGGGTCAATGGTATTCGTGAAGGAAATGGTACTCTTGTTTGGACTAATGGTGCGAAATATGTTGGTGCATGGAAAGATGATTGTTGTAATGGATATGGTGTAAACTATTATACTAATGGCGAAATATATGAAGGAAATTGGCTAAATGATAAAAGACATGGTAAGGGGAAAATAACCTTTGCTAAAGATAATTCGTATAATCGCAAGTATTACAATGGTGATTGGTTAGAGGATATTCTTCAAGGAATAGGGACAATGGAATGGAATAGTGGGGCAAAATATATCGGTGGTTGGAAAAATGGAGAAAAGTATGGTGAAGGTGTGTATTATTGGGCATTTGGTGATAGATATAATGGTAATTGGGATGACGAAAGAAATGGCAAGGGCATTATGTATTATGCAAATGGTGATAGATACGATGGAAACTTTGTAGATGGCAAAAGGTATGGAGTAGGTACTTATTATTTTAAGGATGGACGTAAAAGAGTAGGCTATCTTAAAGAAAATAAATGGGAGGGAGAAGCTACTTTCTATTTTACAGATGGGAGATGGGTTAAGGAATATTGGGTCAATGGCGAGAGGCATGGAGAAGAAAAATGGTATCGCTCAAACGGGCATCACTATATGACGAAAATATATAAAAATGGCGTACTTAAAAAAACAAAGTATCACAAATAGAAATTATAACTGGTCAATTCCCGCCTCTGCCTCTCCAATGGCCATAGGCTTCAACGCCTTTATTTCCGTCAAGCCTTTCAATGCGTGTGAGGCTGCCTGTTCATTGTCATTATTATTGGATTATATGTAATGATACATTTCCTCTTCTTGTACCCGAAGAATTGAAAAATCTTGAAAGGGCGAAGACGCTTAAAACGAAAGTGTCTCCGCCTTTTTTCTGCCCTTAATTTTCCGCTTTTTAAAGTCCCTTTTCGGTCGATTTTAGGCTTCACAACGGCGAATTGTAAGCCTCACAGTATCAAACTATTAGCTTCGCATTATCTAAATCCGTGTTATTTTTTATCAAATTCCGTGTTATATTTCGGAAAAAAATAACACGGATTTTACCAAAAAGTAACACGGAATTTGAAACGATGAAGCAGAGAGTTCAAAAACGGGAAGCCGAAAGTTTAGATTCCGGCGCACATTCTTC
>JAFLSG010000045.1 GCA_022511065.1 Prevotella sp. | reverse complement strand
CCCAGTTCGCCATCATGCCTTCTTATCCGAATAAAATGTATTTTTATTGCAATAATATGCCTATTTACACTCTAAAAAGATGTTCACAAAATTTGTGAATATCGGAATATTATATTATCTTTGCAGGCAAAACGGCAACGGAATGATTATCGAGTACGAAAAAGACTATTTGCAGGAACTCTACGAAAAGGGGAAGTGCAAGAATAAGAAATTTCGGTTTCAGCCGCAAGTCGTCCAGAAATATCAGAAGCGAATAGATACATTGATGGCTGCTACAAGAATCGAGGACTTGTTCGTCTTTAATTCGTTGAACTTCGAGGCTCTTGACAATGATTACTATTCTATACGCATAGACTACCATTATCGTTTGCAGTTCAAGTTGCGTGAAGAAGGAACGGAGATAATTCTGACCATTTGCATCATATCAGACATAACAAACCATTATCAATAGAGAATTATGGAGACAAGAATACCAACGCACCCCGGTGACGTGCTGAAAGAAGAATTGGAAAGCCGTAAAATCTCGCAAAGAAAATTTGCGGAACTCATCAACGTGCCATATACCCAACTGAATGAAATTCTAAACGGCAAGCGTTCCGTATCTACTGACTTCGCATTGATGATGGAAGCCTCTCTTGGCATCAATCCCGACTTGCTCATCAATATGCAGAACCGCTATAACATGGCGATTGCCCGCACCAAGCCGACGCTTGCCGAAAGGCTGGATTTTATCCGAAAGGCTTGCGCGGCGGTGCTTTAGATTTTCAGTTAATGGACTAAAATTCTTCTTTTATGTAATTATACTCACCATATCGTAATCGGACAGAGTAGGGAGTTGTGTAGAGAAGTTGAAACTCTGACCTATCATATTTAAGAATATCAATGGTAAATCCTATTTTAGCATCTTTTATAGGAGGGAAACCGCCCCCATATATTTTATTTTTATTATCATCATAGACAAACGAAATTGTATATTTCGATGATAATTGTTTATACAACATTTCTTGTTTCCTTTCTGCATCGTTCAAAGATTTTGCGTCCAATGCAAATATACATCCATTAAAATAGCTTTTGCGACCATCTGATTGGAATAGGAATAAAATATAATCAAATAGGACGCCTGCATAATTCTTGTTTTTATATACTAATGTTGTTTTATCTGATGTGTCTTGGGGCTCGCCAAATTTATTCTCTAATATCTCCCGCGCCGTTTCATAAGAACTCCCAAAAGGAATCCCACAAATTTCCCTTATCGTCTCCCGCTCTTTTCTTTCATTCATAATCTCTTTTATCGATTCACTCATCATATCGGCTGCGACCTTGCTTCGGGCATCAAACTCTGCCTGATTCGTGTAACTGATAACGTACAAAGCGCCTTTTTCCCATGTTGTTATCCTGCCGCCCTTGATGTCCCATTGGTATTCATCAAACGAAATAGTATGCGCACCGTATTTCTTGTCATAATACTCTATGAACTTTTCATATTTATCTTTGTCGTATGAAGTGGCATCCACCTCAACGAATACGGAGGAAACTTCGTCAAGTCCTTTTATCCTTCTCACATAAAGTTTACAATTCTTGAACATTTCAAAATCGCCGACCATCTTTTGGGTCTCGACTTTGAGATTATAGTCTTCAAAATCATATTTCCCATTAGGCTCGCAATGCTTTTCAGTAATAAGCCTATACACAAACTCCTCCATCGCTCCTTTCATGGGAATGCCCATAAAATCCAGATGTTCCTGTGCTTGGCATAACATTCCAACCAAGCAAGTCATGATAACAAATGTAAACTTTCTCATATATTCTTAACTTTTGATGTTCCTGTCTTCCGTCGGGGGAATAAAAAAGGCGTGAACCTTTTTATCCCATTCGAAGGCTGTAGGAGATGCCCAAAAGTGTAGATAAATCTGCCCACGCCTAAAGCGTGAGCATCCATTATTTATTCTTACACTATTGTTCATTCTCAAACTCCTACATTCTCGAATGTCGAATAAACAGCGAATGCCATTTTTTACCTCAATGATGTTGCCGGAAATCGCATAAAGCGAAATCCGACTACAAAAATACATAAAAAGTTTGGTAATAGAAACAAAATAATAAAAAAACGTGAGTATTGTTGATTTCGGGATGAATGCTAAATATTCAAAAAGACATTCACGAAATTTGTGAATGTCGGGGTTGATTGTGCGCAGGGAAGTGCTTTAAGGCTTCTCCTGCGCAAGCACTGACGCCCGCATGTTCTTCAGCAGGTCGGAGGCGAAGATGAAGTCGATGAGGCGCTGGTTGGTGGAGTGCATGATCTGGCTGCTCTCGCCCTGCCACTCCTTGCGACCCTCGTAGATGAAGATGATGTTCTCGCCGATGCCCATCACGGAGTTCATGTCGTGCGTGTTGATGATGGTGGTCATCTGAAACTCGCGGGTGATGCTCTGCAAGAGTTCGTCGATGACGAGTGAGGTCTTCGGGTCGAGACCAGAGTTAGGCTCGTCACAGAAGAGGTATTTGGGATTGAGGGCGATGGCGCGCGCGATGGCGACGCGCTTCTGCATGCCGCCCGAGATTTCGCCGGGATACTTCGCATCGGCTTCTGTGAGATTCACGCGGGCAAGGCACTCCTGTGCCCGCCGGGTGCGCTCGCGGAGGGTCATCGAGGAGAACATATCGAGCGGAAACATCACGTTCTCCAACACGGTGAGCGAGTCGAAGAGGGCTGCACTCTGGAAGATCATGCCCATCTCGCGGCGCATCTGCACCTTTTCGTGCTTGGTCATGCTGACGAAGTCGCGCCCGTCGTAGAGTATCTGGCCGCTGGTGGGGTCGAGCAGTCCCACGAGGTTCTTCATCAGCACCGTCTTTCCCGAGCCGCTCTGCCCGATGATGAGGTTGGTCTTGCCGTCTTCAAACACGGTGCTGATGTCCTTCAGCACGTCCTTGTCCTCGAATGACTTGTATAGGTTCTTGACTTCAATCATGACAGCAGTTGGGTTAGGAAGACATCGGAGAAGAGTATCAGCACGCTTGACGACACGACGGCATCGGTGCTGGCCTTGCCTACATTGACGGAGCCGCCCTCGACGCTGTAGCCGAAGAATGCCGACACGCTGGTGATGATGAAGGCGAAGAAGAGGCTCTTGATGATGCTCATCCACACAAACCACGGGATGAAGGCGTGCTGGAGTCCCGCCGTGAGGTCGTCGGGCGTGATGATGTGGCCGATGTATGCCGTGGCGTATGCGCCCACGATGCCCACCGCCGAGGAAAAGATGACGAGGAAGGGCATGATGGTGAGCAGTCCCAGAATCTTGGGCAGTATGAGGTAGCAGGCGGAGTTCACGCCCATGATCTCGAGGGCGTCAATCTGCTGCGTGACGCGCATGGTGCCCAGTTCGGAGGCGATGTTGGACCCCACCTTGCCCGCAAGGATGAGGCACATGATGCTCGAGGAGAACTCGAGGAGCAGAATCTCGCGCGTAGTGTATCCGCTGACCCATCGGGGCATCCACGGGCTTTGGATGTTGAGCTTCATCTGGATGCAGATGACGGCACCGATGAAGAAGGAGATGATGAGCACGATGCCGATGGAGGCGACGCCTAACTGCGCCATCTCACTGACATAGCTCTTGAAGAACATCCTCATCCGCTCAGGGCGCGAGAATGTGCGGCCCATGAGCATCAGGTATCGACCGAAGGTGGTCAGCCATTTGTATATCAGCATCTCTGTGTGTTCGGAATTTACGGTGCAAAGGTAGTAAAAAATGGAGATAAATGGATAAAAAGGGGTAAAATTCGTCAGTTTCGCATCTTTTGTGAACAAAAATGGTTATCTTTGCAGCCGATTATGGAAGAAAGCATCGTATTGCGGACAGAGAATCTCGTGAAGCGTTACGGCAAGCGCACGGTGGTGAACGACGTGAGCTTCGACGTGAAGCAGGGTGAAATCGTGGGGCTGCTCGGGCCTAACGGAGCCGGAAAGACCACGTCGTTCTATATGACCACGGGGCTTATCGTGCCCAACGCGGGGCATATCTGGCTCGGCGACGAGGATGTTACGCGCTTTCCCGTCTATAAGCGTGCCCAGGCGGGCATCGGCTATCTGGCGCAGGAGGCGAGTGTGTTCCGCAAGATGAGCGTGGAGGATAATATCCTCTCGGTGCTTGAGATGACGGGCAAGCCGCGCGAGTATCAGCTCGAGAAGCTCGAGGAGCTGATTAGCGAGTTCCGCCTGAACAAGGTGCGCAAGAACAAGGGTGACCAGTTGTCGGGTGGTGAGCGCCGCCGTACGGAAATTGCCCGCTGCCTCGCCATCGAGCCGAAGTTCATCATGCTCGACGAGCCGTTTGCAGGTGTGGACCCGATAGCCGTGGAGGATATTCAGCAGATTGTGTGGAAGCTGAAGTACCGCAACATCGGCATCCTGATTACCGACCACAACGTGGAAGACACGCTTTGCATCACCGACCGCGCCTATCTGCTGTTCGAGGGTCGCATCCTGTTCCACGGGTCTCCTGAAGAACTGGCCGCCAACCAGATTGTGCGCGAGAAGTATCTCACCACGAGCTTCGAGCTTCGCCAGAAGGACTTCCAAAAATTAGAGGAAGAGAGAATGGCGAGGGAGATGCGCGAGGAAAGTTAAAAAAACGAAATGATTTTGGTATTACGCTGATTATGCGTAATTTTGCACACCAATTTTACAGGAATCACATAAAAATAGAAAATAAGAAGATGAAGATTTCATTTGAATGCGCCGATAAAATCAATGGTCTGCTGACGATGACCATTGAGCCGGCAGACTACCAGGAGCAGGTAGAGAAGACGCTGAAGAACTATCGTAAGAAGGCTCAAGTGCCCGGCTTCCGCCCGGGAAACGTGCCGATGGGAATCATCAAGAAGCAGTATGGCACGGCGGTGAAAGTAGATGAGGTGAACAAACTGATGGGCGAGAAGCTCTATGGCTACATCCGCGAGAACAACATCCAGATGCTCGGCGAGCCGCTGCCGAATCAGGAGAAGCAGACTCCGCAGGACTTTGAGGCTGACGGCACGCTTGAGTTCGTGTTTGACATCGCCGTGGCTCCCGAGTTCACGGCAGAGCTGACCGCGAAGGACAAAATAGACTACTATAATATAAAGGTGGATGACAAGCTCATCGACCAGCAGGTGGAGATGTACGCATCGCAGGCAGGTGAGTTCGTGAAGGCAGAGGTGTTCAGTGGCAACGACACAATCACCGGCGACCTGCGCGAGCTTGACGAGGCAGGCAACACGAAAGAGGGCGGCATCACCACCGAGGGTGGTATGGTAATGCCCGCCTACATCAAGGATGAGGCTCAGAAGAAACTCTTCGAGGGTGCGAAGCCCGGCGACATCATCACCTTCAACCCCAAGAAGGCTTACCCTGACAACGATGCTGAGGTGGCTGCGCTGCTGAAGGTAGATAAGGAGCAGGTGAAGGACTTGACGGCTGATTTCAGCTATCAGATTACCGAAATCCGCCACTTCCAGCCCGCAGAGGTGAACCAGACGCTCTTCGACAGAGTGCTGGGCGAGGGCGTAGCGAAGGATGAAAAGGAGTTCCGTCAGCAGATTGCCGACCGCTTGGCAACTCAGTTGGTGCAGAACAGCGATTACAAGTTCTTGCTTGACGTGCGTGCTTACTTGGAGAAGAAAGTGGGTGACCTCCAGTTCCCCGAGGCTCTGCTGAAGCGCGTGATGCTGCAGAACAATCAGGATAAGGGTGCCGACTACGTGGAGAAGAACTTCGAGGGCAGCATCAAGGAGCTGAAGTGGCATCTGATTAAGGAGCGCATCGTGGCAGCCAATAATATCAAGGTGGAGGATGATGACCTGAAGGCAATCGCCAAGGATGCCATCCGCCAGCAGTTTGCACAGTACGGAATGAGCAATGTGCCCGACGACGTGCTTGAAAACTATGCCGCAGAGCAGTTGAAGAAGCGTGAAAACCTTGACAACTTCGTGGATCGTGCCGTGGATGTGAAGCTGACGGAAGTGCTCAAAACGGTGGTGAAGCTGAACAAAAAAGAAGTGTCTTTAGAAGACTTCAACAAACTGATGCAGGAAAAATAAGCATTTTTACGAAAAAATAACCTCAAGTTTGAGAGGTTATCGACTTTTTTTCTTATCTTTGTGTCCCAATCGAAAGATAAAGAAAGTCGATAACCTCAATTTTTTGTTATAAACAACAGATAAAAACGATAAAGAATATGACAGACTACAAAAGCGATTTCAGAAAATATGCCACTCGGCATTTGGGTATGGACGGTATGGCGCTCGACGACGTGATGAAGGCGCAAAACCAGTATCTGAACCCCTATATCTTGGAGGAGCGTCAGTTGAATGTGACGCAGATGGATGTGTTCTCACGCCTGATGATGGACCGCATCATCTTCCTCGGCACGCAGATAGATGACTATACGGCGAACACGCTTCAGGCGCAGCTGCTTTACCTTGACTCCGTGGATTCGGGCAAGGATATCTCCATCTACATCAACTCGCCGGGTGGAAGCGTGACGGCAGGCTTGGGCATCTACGACACGATGCAGTTCATATCAAGCGATGTGGCAACCATCTGCACGGGTATGGCAGCCTCAATGGGTGCTGTGCTGCTCGTGGCTGGTCAGGAGGGTAAGCGCTCAGCGCTGCCCCATAGCCGCGTGATGATTCACCAGCCGCTCGGTGGCGTGCAGGGACAGGCATCGGATATCGAGATTGAGGCAAAGGAGATCCTGAAGTTCAAGAAGGAGCTATATACCATCATCTCCGAACACTCGCACACGCCATACGAGAAGGTGTATGCCGACTCAGACCGCAACTACTGGATGAACGCGGAGGAGGCGAAAGAGTACGGAATGATTGACGAAGTGCTGAAAAGGAAGAAAGACTAAGGAATGCGAATGAAGAAAGAATGCAGTTTCTGCGGCAGGTCAGACAAGGAAGTGAAGCTGCTGATAACGGGTATCCACGGATATATCTGTGAGAATTGCGCGGAGCAGGCATACCAGATTGTGCAAGACAATCTGGCGGCAACCAAGGCTGCTTCCGGCAAGTTTAAGCAGAAACCTGTGCCCAAGCCTAAGGAAATCAAGAAGTTCCTCGACGAGTACATCATCGGTCAGGATGAGGCAAAGCGTTTCCTTTCCGTGGCAGTCTATAACCACTACAAGCGCCTTCAGCAACCGAAGAGCGACGATGGGGTGGAGATAGAAAAGAGCAACATCATTATGGTGGGCTCCACGGGTACGGGAAAGACGCTGCTTGCCCGCACGATTGCCCAGTTGCTTGATGTGCCGTTTGCCATCGTGGATGCCACGGTGTTCACCGAGGCTGGCTATGTGGGTGAGGACGTGGAGAGCATTCTGACTCGCCTCCTGCAGGTGGCAGACTATAATGTGGAGACTGCCCAGCGAGGCATCGTATTCATTGACGAGATAGACAAGATAGCCCGCAAAAGCGATAACCCTTCCATTACGCGCGATGTGAGTGGCGAGGGTGTGCAGCAGGGGCTGCTGAAGCTCTTGGAGGGTACGGATGTGAACGTGCCGCCGAAGGGAGGCCGAAAGCATCCAGACCAGGAGTACATTCACGTGGACACACGGAATATTCTCTTCATCTGCGGTGGCGCGTTTGATGGCATCGAGCGCAAGATAGCCCAGCGAATGAACGCCAACGTGGTGGGATATAATTCGGTGCAGAACGTGCGGAAGATAGACAAGAAGGACTTGATGAAGTACGTGGTGCCGCAAGACTTGAAGGCATTCGGACTGATTCCTGAGCTTATCGGTCGCCTGCCGGTGCTTACCTATCTTAACCCGCTTGACCGACAAGCACTTGAAAGGATATTGACGGAGCCCAAGAACTCCATCATCAGACAGTACAAGAAACTGATGGAGATGGATGGGGTGGAGCTGACTTTCACGCAGGAAGCCCTTGACGTGATTGTCGATAAGGCAGAAGAGTACAAGCTTGGAGCCCGCGGACTCCGCTCGATTGTGGAGAGCATTATGATGGATGCCATGTTCGACATACCCTCACGGAAGCTCAAAAAGTTTGAGGTGACGGGTGACTATGCGCGCGAACAGTTGGAAAAGTCTCATCTGCAGAAGTTAGAAGCCTAAGAACTAAAAAATATATATGACCGGGAATGTGAATTTACTCGAAGCCCTGAAGAAATATTTTGGGTTTGACAAATTCAAAGGTGATCAGGAACGTATCATCCGGAACCTGTTGGAGGGAAACAACACGTTTGTGCTGATGCCGACGGGTGGAGGAAAGTCGTTGTGCTACCAGTTGCCATCACTCTTGATGGACGGTACGGCAATCGTCATTTCCCCCCTGATAGCCCTGATGAAGAATCAAGTGGACGTGATCACCAATCTGAGCGAGCACGAGGGGACTGCCCATTATCTGAATTCGTCGCTGAACAAGGCCGCCATCGACCAGGTGAAGGCGGATATCCTTGCGGGTCGCACGAAGCTGCTGTATGTGGCTCCCGAGTCACTGACCAAGGAGGATAACGTGGAGTTCCTGAAGTCGGTCAAGATATCGTTCTATGCCATCGACGAGGCGCATTGTATCTCGGAGTGGGGGCACGATTTCCGGCCAGAATATAGGCGCATTCGTCCTATCGTGAACGAGATAGGCAAGGCACCGATTATTGCCTTGACGGCTACTGCCACTGACAAGGTGCGCACGGACATCAAGAAGAATCTCGGCATCTTGGATGCGGTGGAGTTCAAGAGTTCCTTCAACCGCCCAAACCTCTATTATGAGGTGCGCCCGAAGACCAAGGATGTGGATAAGGACATCATTAAGTTCATCAAGCAGCACCCCGGCAAGAGTGGCATCATCTATTGCCTCTCGCGCAAGAAGGTGGAGGAATTGGCGGCAGTCTTGCAAGCCAACGACATCAAGGCAGCAGCCTATCACGCAGGTTTGGACTCGGCAACGCGTACACAGACACAGGATGATTTTCTGATGGAAAACTTCGATGTGATTGTGGCAACTATCGCTTTCGGAATGGGAATCGACAAGCCGGATGTGCGCTTCGTGATTCACTATGACATCCCGAAATCATTGGAGGGTTACTATCAGGAGACGGGGCGTGCAGGGCGTGATGGTGGCGAGGGCCTTTGCGTGGCTTTCTATTCCTACAAGGACTTGCAGAAACTGGATAAATTTATGGAGGGCAAGCCCGTGGCAGAGCAGGATATCGGCAGGCAATTGCTTGCGGAAACCGCCGCCTATGCAGAGACATCCGTATGCCGTCGTAAGATGCTGCTTCATTATTTTGGTGAGGCGTATGAGAAAGATAACTGTGGCAATTGCGATAACTGCGTGCATCCCAAGACGAAGATTGAGGCAAAAGAGCAGTTGGTGATTACCTTGAAGGCTATCCTCGCCATCAAGGAGAATTTCCGCACGGACTATGTGATAGACTTCGTTACGGGTAAGGATACGGATGAGATTGTGGCGCATCAGCACCATGAGTTGGAAGAATTTGGCTCTGGGGCGGATGATGACGATAAGATTTGGAATCCCGTGATTCGTCAGGCATTGATTGCCGGCTATTTAGACAAGGAGGTAGAAAACTACGGTCTGCTGAAAGTGACGGCTGCCGGAAAGAAATTCCTCAAGTCGCCGAAGTCATTTATGATTGTGAAGGATGCTGAGTTCAGCGAGGATGACGGCATTTCTGAGCACGATGGTGGCATTAGTGCGCTTGACCCAGTGCTGAGTGCGATGCTGAGAGACCTGCGGAAGAAGGTATCCAAGCGGATGGAACGGCCTCCTTATGTCATCTTCCAGGATGTGTCTTTGGAGCAGATGGCTACTGACTATCCTGTAACCCTCGATGAACTGAAGAATATTCAGGGAGTGGGTGAGGGTAAGGTGAAACAGCCGTATGCTAAGGAGTTCGTAAACCTGATTAGCAATTATTGCAAGGAGAATGGCATTGAGCGTCAGACGGATATGCGTGTTCGCACGGTGGCGAAGAAGTCAATGCTGAAAGTGAAGATTATCCAGAGCATAGACCGTCAGGTGGATTTGGATGACATTGCAACCGCGCAAGGCATTGATTTCGATGAACTGCTCGATGAGGTGGAGGCGATTATGTATAGCGGCACAAAGCTGAACATCGACTATTTCTTGGAGGAGGTTATCGATGAGGATCACCTTGACGAGATCTATGATTATTTCTGCACATCAGAGACTGACGACCTTGACACGGCTCAGCGTGAGTTGGGCGAGGAGTATTCGGAAGACGAGATTCGTCTGGTGCGCATCAAGTTCATTTCCGAAATGGCGAACTGACGTGCAATGTTTCCCGAAAGGAAATCGAATCGCATAAATACAAAAAAGATTAAAGCAGGCACGCAAAAATGCCTGCTTTTTTCTTTGCTTATTTAATTTGCATTAAATAAAGGCAAGTTTTCCTAAAAAGCACGCGCTATGTGCGGAAAAATGACTATCTTTGCACGCAATAAAAAAGAAAATATACATTTATGGCTTCATTTATTGCAGACAAAATCGTGATGGACGGTTTGACATTTGACGATGTCTTGTTAATCCCAGCTTATTCGGAAGTATTGCCAAAGACGGTGGAGTTGAAAACCCGATTCTCCCGCCACATCCAGTTGAACGTGCCGTTTGTGACGGCAGCGATGGATACGGTGACGGAGTCGCAGATGGCGATAGCCATCGCCCGTGAAGGTGGTATCGGTGTAATCCACAAGAATATGTCCATTGAGGAACAGGCACGTCAGGTGGC
The DNA here is from genome assembly GCA_022511065.1 of Prevotella sp. Taxonomy (GTDB): domain Bacteria; phylum Bacteroidota; class Bacteroidia; order Bacteroidales; family Bacteroidaceae; genus Prevotella. The sequence continues at coordinate 11,960 of JAFLSG010000045.1, read as the reverse complement.
TATCGTGAAGCGTGCGGAGAACGGTATGATTTACGACCCCGTGACCATCCGCCGAGGTTCATCCGTACGCCAGGCGCTTGCTATGATGGCAGAGTATCACATCGGTGGCATCCCCGTCGTTGATGAGGAGAATCATCTTGTGGGTATCGTGACCAACCGTGACCTGCGCTTTGAGCGTCATTTGGATAGGGTAGTGGATGAGGTGATGTCAAAGGACAATCTGGTGACTACCCATCAGCAGACTGACCTCACAGCCGCAGCCCAGATCCTGCAAGAAAACAAGATTGAAAAGCTGCCCGTTGTGGATAAGGATAACCGCCTTGTGGGGCTGATTACCTACAAGGATATCACCAAGGCGAAAGACAAGCCGATGGCTTGCAAGGACGAAAAGGGTCGTTTGCGCGTAGCTGCCGGCGTAGGCGTTACGGCAGATACGTTGGAGCGTATGCAAGCCTTGGTTGATGCGGGTGCTGATGCGATTGTGATTGACACCGCCCACGGTCATTCCAAGTCCGTGATTGAGAAGCTTGTGGAAGCAAAGAAATCATTCCCGACCATCGATATCGTGGTGGGTAATGTGGCTACGGGCGAGGCTGCCAGGATGTTGGTGGATAATGGTGCTGATGCCGTGAAGGTGGGTATCGGTCCGGGTTCAATCTGCACCACGCGTGTCGTAGCGGGTGTGGGTGTTCCCCAGTTGAGTGCCGTCTATGATGTGTATAGCGCGCTGAAGGGTACTGATGTGCCTCTGATTGCCGATGGCGGTCTGCGCTATTCGGGTGACATCGTGAAGGCTTTGGCTGCCGGTGGTAGCTGCGTGATGATTGGCTCACTCGTGGCTGGTACGGAGGAGAGTCCGGGCAACACGATTATCTACAACGGCCGTAAGTTCAAGAGCTATCGCGGTATGGGTTCGTTAGAGGCTATGGAGCAGAAGCATGGCTCGAAAGACCGCTATTTCCAGGGTGATACGATGGAAACAAAGAAGCTTGTGCCCGAGGGTATTGCCGGTCGTGTGCCTTATAAGGGTACGGTACAGGAAGTCATCTATCAGATGGTGGGTGGTCTGCGCTCAGGTATGGGCTATTGTGGTGCTGCCACGATAGAGAAGCTTCACGATGCCAAGTTTACCCGCATCACGAATGCCGGTGTGAACGAGAGCCATCCGCATGATATTACCATCACGAGTGAGGCTCCAAACTATTCCAGACCCAACGATTAAGATGAGAAGACCTCTACTGCTCTTGCTGCTATTCGTGGCGGTCGCCTCGTTTGCGCAGACTGACCCTGTGGTGATGACCGTCAATGGCGTTGCCGTGCCGCGTTCGGAATTTGAGTATTCCTATAATAAGAACAATGGCGAGGGTGTCATTGACAAGAAAACCGTCAAGGAGTATGCGGAGCTGTATGCGAACTATAAGCTGAAAGTGGCCGCGGCGCTTGCTGAGCGACTTGATACACTATCTTCCTTCAAGGAAGAGTTTGCGATGTATCGCGATCAGCAGGTGTTGCCTACCTTGGTTACCGATGACGATGTGCTTGCGGAGGCTCGTCAGATTTATGAGCGCTCAAAGGAGGTTATCGGTCCTAATGGCTTGGTGCTTCCTGCGCATATTTTCCTTGCCCTTTCCTCTCAGGCTACTGATAGCGAACAGGCTCGTGTGCGTCAGCGTATGGACTCCGTCTATCAGGCTTTGCGTGCGGGTGCTGATTTTGCAGAGTTGGCTGGCAAGGTGTCTGAAGACCCTGCCACGGCATCCAAAGGTGGCTTGTTCCCCGTTTGGATAGGTCCTAACCAAGTATTCAAGGAGTTTGAGGATGTGGCTTATAGTCTCCAACCGGGCGAGATGAGCCGCCCATTCCTTACCCCTGCCGGCTATCATATCGTCTTGGTGAAAGACCGAAAGCCTCTTGAACCGTTTGACTCGCTGAAGACCACGATTGTGCGTAATCTGGAGCAGCGTGGCATTCGTAACCAGATTATCGAGGAAAGGCTTGGTCAGGCGGTGGCTGCCTCTGAGGGTAGGCTGACGCGTGAGCAGGTGGTTGATAAGCGTGCGGATTCACTGGCGGTTATCGATGCGGAGTCAAAGTATCTGATACAGGAGTACCACGACGGTTTGCTGCTCTATGAAATCAGCAACAGGACGATATGGGAGAAGGCTGCTAATGATGAGGCAGGTCTGCGTGCGTGGTTTGAGACCCATAAGAAAGACTATGCGTGGAGCGACCCTCATTATAAAGGTATTGCCTACCACGTGAAGGACAAGGCTGATGTGAAGGCGGTGAAGAAGGCGCTGAAAGGTGTGCCGTTCGACCAGTGGGCGGATGTGCTTCGCACCACGTTCAATAGCGACTCCATCATTCGCATTCGGGTGGAAAAGGGATTGTTTAAGATTGGAGACAACGGGACGATTGACCGTATGGTGTTCAACGTGCTGAATCCAAAGGTGCAGACTGGCTATGCGGACTACCCCATCGATGCCGTGTATGGTAAGAAACTGAAGAAACTACCGGAAGACTATACCGATGTGCGTGGCAAGGTGGTGGAGGACTATCAAGGCCACTTGGAAGGCGAGTGGATTGCCTCCTTGCGCCGCCAATATCCCGTGCAGATAAACGAAGAAGTGTTGAAAACAGTAAATAATCATCAATGAAGAATTTCAAGAAAACCATATTGGCAGCCTTGGCAGCGATGCCCCTCTTGGGTATGGCAGCCCCTGCCGACAGCGTTGCCGTGGCACCCGCACCGCAACATAGCACGATTGACGAGGTGATATGGGTAGTGGGCGACGAGGCCATCCTGAAGTCGGATGTCGAGGCTATGCGCATACAGGCCTCTATGGAGGGTATCAAGTGGTATGGCGACCCCGATTGCTCCATCCCTGAGCAGATAGCCGTGCAAAAACTCTTTAAGCATCAGGCGGAAATCGATAGTATCGAAGTGACGGATGCCGATGTGCAGCAAGAGGTTGAGCAACAAATCAACTACTGGTTGGAGATGGTGGATGGCTCGCGTGAGCGCCTTGAGGAGTATAAGCATCAGACGCTGTCACAGATACGCAACGAGTTGCGCGAGGAGATGAAAGACCGCCAGATGGTGCAGCAGATGAAGCAGAAACTGGTGGCTGATATTTCCGTCACGCCAGCCGATGTGCGCCGCTATTTCAAGGATTTACCGCAAGATAGCATCCCCTACATTCCCACGGAGGTGGAGGTGCAGATTGTTTGTCAGACCCCCCGCGTGGAGCCAGAGGAAGTGAATCGCGTGAAAGATGAGTTGCGTGAATTTACCGACCGCGTGAATCGTGGTGATATGACCTTCCAGCAGTTGGCTCGCCTTTACTCTGAAGACCCGGGTACAGCCCGCCGAGGAGGAGAGTTGGGATTGACGGGTCGCGGTCCGCTTGACCCTGCTTTCGCGAATGTGGCTTTCAACCTTACCGACCCGAAGAAGATTTCAAAAGTCGTGGAGTCTGAGTTTGGTTATCACATCATTCAGTTGGTGGAGAAGCGTGGCGACAAGGTGAACGTGCGTCATATTCTTCGCAAGCCGGTGGTGTCCGAGGAGTCTATTGCCGCTTCGTTGGCACGCCTTGATTCCATCGCCGACGATATCCGCAACAACAAGTTCACCTTCGAGGAGGCGGCATCGTTTATCTCAGATGACAAGGACACGAAGAACAATAAGGGCTTGATGTCCAATCGTGACCCGCAGACCATGAAAACCACCTCAAAATTCCGTATGCAGGACCTGCCGCCAGAGATTGCGAAGGTGGTGGACACGATGCTGGTGGGGCAGGTATCTCAGGCGTTTGAGATGATTAATCAGCGTGGTAAGACCGTCTGTGTCATCGCCAAGTTGAAGAATCGCATCGAGGGTCATAAGGCTACCATCACGGAAGATTTCCAGGTGATGAAGGATGTCGTGCTTGATAAGCGGCGCAACGACTTCATCCATCAGTGGGTGGTGGACAAGATTAAGACCGTCTATACCCGTCTGAATGACCGCTATGCAGACTGCCAGTTTGAATATGAAGGCTGGATAAAGCAATAACATGGCTGTTTATTACGCTAATATGGCTGTTTAAAACGATAACATACCTTCTTATTATCATGCGCCGTCCGTTTGTCTTGATGCTTTGTCTGCTGCTGCTTGGCTTCGTGTTTGCCCAGTCAGGCTCAAAGCGCCCGCAGCGCAAGCAACCCGCAAAGCAGGCGAAGGATACCCGTATCTATCTTGTCCATGCCGATGTGCTGCATTTCGACCAGGATGTCAATCCCGATGCCACTATCTTGAATGGTTCGGTGCATTTCACCCATCAGGGGGCGCGGCTTTATTGCGACAGTGCTTATTTCTACGAGGCGAGCAACTCGTTTGAGGCATTCGGTCATGTGCGTATGTATCAGGGAGATACGCTATCCTTGGTCAGTGATTATGCGTATTACGATGGCAATGAGCAAATGGCGCGTGCGCGTTATAATGTGGTGCTGAAGAATCGGAATACCACGCTCTATACGGACAGCCTTGATTTTGACCGCCTTTACGACAATGCTTATTTCTTTGAAGGTGGTAAGATGATAGACGGCACGACGACGCTTACTTCCGATTGGGGGGAATACAACACCAAGTCTAAGATGTCCGTATTCAACTACGATGTGAAGATGCGCAGCCCGAAGTTTTACCTGACCACCGACACGCTTTATTACGACACCCGCATCTCGATGGCGCACATCGTGGGACCCTCTAACATCATCTCGGGAGAGAGTCACATCTATTCTGAGCAAGGTTATTACGACACGAAGTTGGAACGTGCCCGGTTGATGAATCGCTCGGTGCTTTCCAATGGGGGTAAGATGATGGTGGGCGACAGCGTCTATTACGATAGTCAGCAGGGATTCAGCCAAGCATTCCGTCATGTGGTGTATATTGATTCCGTCAATAAGAACAAACTTACGGGCAACTATGGCGAATATTACGAGAACACGGGCTTTGCCCTCTGCACCGATAGTGCCGTGGCGATAGACTTCTCTCAAGGCGACTCGCTTTTCATGCACGCCGACACGTTTAAGATTGTCACGTTCAACATCGATACCGATTCCGTCTATCGCAAGGTTCACGCCTATCATAAGGTGCGCGCCTATCGTACTGATGTGCAGGCGGTTTGCGACTCGCTGGTCTATAACTCATTAGACTCTTGTATGACCATGTATCATGACCCTATTGTGTGGAACAATAACCAGCAATTGGTGGGCGACGAGATTCAGGTGTTTATGAAGGACTCGGTGATTGACCACGCCCATGTGATTAACAATGCTTTCTCCATTCAGCAACTGAGTAGTGACACGGCGTGCTATAATCAGGTATCCTCAAAGGAGATGTTTGCTTTCTTTACTGACGGCAACATCCACGAGGCGCGCGCAAAGGATAACGTGCTGATTGGCTATTTCTTTGAGGAGGGCGACACATTGCCGATTATCTATAATTATCAGGAGACTACCGAACTTCGGATGTTCCTAAAAGATAGGAAATTAGAGAGCGTATGGACTCCGAAGACGAGTGGCACGATGTATCCCCTCAATCAGATTCCCGCCGAGCGCCGTCATTTGCCCGGTTTCGTATGGTATGACTATGTGCGCCCGCTTAATCGCGATGACATTTTTATTTGGCGTGAAAAGAAAGGCAGCGCACTATGAACACCGATGTCATACAACTGCTTCCCGATAGCGTAGCCAACCAGATTGCGGCGGGTGAGGTCATTCAGCGACCCGCCTCCGTAGTGAAGGAGTTGGTGGAGAATTCTATTGATGCGGGAGCCAAGACTATCCACGTGGCGGTGGTTGATGCAGGGCGCACCTCCATTCAAGTGATTGACGACGGCAAGGGTATGTCTGAGACTGATGCCCGCCTCGCCTTCGAGCGTCACGCCACGTCGAAGATTCGGCAGGCTGACGACCTTTTTGCGCTCCATACGATGGGTTTCCGTGGCGAGGCACTCGCGTCTATCGCAGCCGTGGCGCAAGTTACGCTGCTCACGCGTCGTGCAGATGATGAGGTGGGCACTCGCCTGTCTGTTTCAGCCTCCAAGGTGACGGGTCAGGAGCCTGTTGCTTGCCCCGTAGGTAGCAATTTCACGGTGGAAAATCTCTTTTTCAACGTGCCTGTGCGCCGTAAGTTCCTCAAGACCAATGCCACCGAACTGAGCAATATCCTCACCGCCTTTGAGCGCATCGTGCTCGTCTATCCCGACATCCATTTCACCCTTCATCATAACGGCACGGAAATGCTGAATCTTCGCCCCGGTTCGCTGCGCCAGCGCATCAGTGATGTGTTTGGTCGTCAGTATAGTCAGGATTTGCTCCCCGTAGAGGTAAGCACATCGGTGTGTACCCTGACGGGATTCGTGGGTAAGCCCGAGGCGGCGAAGAAGAAGGGAGGACACGACTACTTCTTTGTGAACGGCCGTTTTATGAAGCACGCCTATTTCCACAAGGCTGTCGTCACGGCTTACGACCGTCTCGTGCCCGAGGGTATGCAAGTGCCTTATTTCCTCTATTTCGATGTGCGGCCCGAGGATATTGATGTGAACATCCACCCCACGAAGACTGAAATCAAGTTTGAGAACGAGCAGGCTATCTGGCAGATACTCTCGGCGGCAGTACGCGATGCCATCGGTAAGTTCTGCGAGGTGCCCGCCATCGACTTCGATACTGAGGGGCGGCCTGATATTCCCGTCTTTGACCCATCGCGCCACGTTGCGCCCCCGCAGCCGCAATACAACCCCAGTTACAATCCCTTCAAGGCCGCCTCTTCCAAGACGGAGCATTGGGAGGCACTTTATGGGGAGATACCCACGCGCCCGAAGGATGAGGAGAGCGAGATGTTTGCCCTGCCCTACGAAGATGCTGTTGCGCCAGATGCGTGTGATTCCCAGGAGTTTATTGCCGAAAAGTCACCCGTTCACTATCAATACAAGGGCAAATATCTGATGACTGCCGTCAAGTCGGGATTGATGATTATCGACCAACATCGTGCCTCCCTTCGTATCCTTTACGACCGTTATATGGAGCAGATGGGGAGTCGTTCTGCCAACGCCCAAAAGCTGCTTTTCCCCGAAGTGGTGCAGTTTTCGCCCTCCGAGGCTGTCACCCTTGCGAGGCTGTTGCCGGAGATTGACGGTATAGGCTTTGAACTGACCGACCTTGGTGGCAATAGTTTTGCCGTGAACGGTGTGCCGGCAGGCATTGAGGGTATCGACACCGCTCAGTTGCTTCATCAGATGGTGTCCGATGCTGCGCAGCCCTCTGCCATGAAGGAGCGCCTTGCCGCCCCCGTGGCACTCAGTCTCGCCCGTAGTGTTGCCGTGCCTTATGGTCAGATACTCAGCAATGAGGAGATTGAAAACATCGTGAACGAGTTGTTCGCCTGTTCCAATGTCAATCACACGCCTGATGGTAAAGCCATCCTCTGCATCCTCCCGCAGACCGATATCGAGCATCTTTTGGGGTAGGTAACAAGGCAAAAAGCCCGCCATTTATGCAAATTATGGCATAAAAGGTAGAAATCTCAAATTTATTGATTACTTTTGCATCGTACTTTTTTAAGGTACAATGACATATTGCTCTATAGCTTCACAATCACCACCGCGAACATAAAGAGCAAATACACATTATAGGAGCTGCCCCAATCGGGCGCAGATTTCTCCCGTATATGTGTATGGTTTGTGGTGAACCGTGAAGCGTATGGCGAATGTCTGCGCTTTTTTGTTTATTTTAAACTTAATAGATATGTGTAAATTAGGTCGTAAATTATGTATGGGGCTTATGTTTTGCTTCGCCACCGTGGCTCAGGCACAGAGTTTTGTCAAAGCGGAAAATGACACAACCGTGATAGCAGAATATCTTGATGGGCGTGTATGGGCATATCGCCAATTAGGCGATGTCCTTGTTGGAATGACAAACTACATGGTAAAGGACTATGGAAAATTCTATCAAGTTGCGTTTTATATAAAGAACCTTGGAGATAAAGCAATCACGTTTAATCCCGAAGAGATTTTTTCAGTTTTGCACAATCGTAAGGGAGAATTGGAAGTGTTGAAAGTCCATTCTTATGAGAACTATATGAAAAAAGTAAATCGTTCACAGACGTGGACGATGGCATTATTAGAAGTTTCCGCAGGGTTGAGTGCAGGGTTTGCTGGTTATCAGACATCGCAGACAACAGTATATCAGCCGGGTAAAGCTCCTTACACACAGCGGACTACTTCGTATAACTACGCTGCAGCCTCTGCTGCAAACTCACTTTCTCAGCTGCAAATAATGGAGTACGCAAAAATGATGCGCGACGACAAGCATATTATATCCAAAGGCTATTTGAAGATGACGACGATGCATCCTGATGAAAGTATTTTTGGCTATGTGAATATAGAGCGCGAAAAAGGAGAACTTATGACCGTTGGCGTGTATATTGATGGGCATAAATACCTGTTTGATTGGGATGTGTCTTTGAAGAAAAAGCGTAGGTGAGGGGATGTTTTTCTATGATGGAATTTCAAGATGAGAGGTAAAAAGCAGGTCATTTTAGTTAAATAATTGCAATATACAACAAGAAATTATTGTTGTTTATTGCAATTATTGTATATTTGCACCCGAGTAATATTGCTCATAATTTTATAAAGTGGGGTTCACCACAATAAAAACGAAGTTATTTTTATGGCAACAAAAGTTTCGTTTGTTACCCCAATGAGGGTTAAGGTGGAAACCGAAATGGGTGACACATTTTTTTTGGTTTATCACAGCAAGATGAACTACGAAATCAACCAAAAGTATGATGGGGCTTTCATCAAATGCATGGCAGATGTGTTTGATAAGTATTACACAGATGATACAGGAGAAGTTTGGTCAAACATTCGAGCCATTTTATGGCGTACCTCTTATGATAATTGGTTTTTGGTAGAAGAGGATAGAGATGAAGAGCGTGAGCGAATTGGTAAACGTATCAGGGAATTGAGGAAAATGCAGGGGATTGATGGGAAAAGTTTAGCGCAGCAAGTTGGAATCGATGCAGGCAATTTGAGCAGAATAGAGCAAGGGCGTTTTTCCGTTGGTTTCGATACTTTGAGTAAGATTGCGAGTGTGTTGAGAATGCGAGTTGATTTTGTTCCTGTTAATGGTGAAGAATATGGTGAGCATAAATGATTTTGACAGCGTGAAAGAATGCGCCTATAGAGGTGAATGCTATTCAGTCCGTGACAATGGAGCGGTAATGAGGCATCCTCGCAATGGTATGCGCCATCGGAAATATGATGGTATATGGACATTTGGAAGTCCTAATAAGAAGAATGGATATATGGAAATTGCGGGCGAAAGGGTACATCGTATTGTGGCTTACGCTTTTCTTGGAGAGCCACCATCAGAGCAATATGTCGCAGATCATATTGATACTAACCGAAAAAACAACCGTCCAGAGAATCTTCGGTGGCTGACCCGGTTAGAGAATATATTGCTCAATCCTATTACCCGTAAGAAGATTGAGTATCGATGCGGTAGCATTGAGGCTTTTCTTGCCAACCCGGAACTTTTGAAAGGATATGAGACGGAAGACGCAAACTTTAGTTGGATGCGAACTGTGACCCGAGAGGAGGCTCAAGCTTGTTTAGAGCGGTGGAATACTTTGAAACAGGAGGCGCTAAAATCACATGGAAGGAAAATTGGAGAATGGATATATAGTAAGCCCCAATCGACATCAACTTACTCAATACCAGTGTCATATTCATCACAACCTGCTGAGGAAGAAGTGGAAAAGTTGCCGAATGAAACACAGTCATTGACAGCAAATGCCGTTCAAGTTAATTGGAGAACCCCGTCAGAGTTTCCTTGTTGCCCGCAAGAGTTTTCGGGCAATCCGCTTGGAGAGTATGCGAAGAATCTAAAGGTGGGTGAGGCATTCTGTCGCAATACTACTTACACCTCTGTCGTTAAGGATTTTGCTATTATAGCCAGCGGGAATAGTTTGTTGGTAATGTGCGAAAATCGTGAAAATTTTAAGCCATGGAGTTTGGCTATTGTTGCATATAAAGATGGTGTGTTTTTCCACCGGAGTCACAAGTCTTATTTTGAACAAGAAGGGGCAGAGAAAGATTTTACTATACTTCAAGGGAAGAAATGGACTGGTGGTGATAGCATTGATGATTATTGTTAAATTTTAGCAAATACCTTTACAAACCACCCTCGTAGAATCGCGTATTTTCAACTGAATTGATTGATGGCTGAAAATACGCGAGTATTTCGCAATTACAATCTGTTGATTTTCAATGCGTTGCAAAAATGCATCATTTCCTTGCCCTTAAAATGCCCGAAAAATGGCGGTTTCCAGTAGGACTTGTAGGCTCGGCGATACCTGATTTTTAGTTCCATCGTGCGCGATTTTGTGCTCCGCGGTGTCTCATTTTGTGTTCCGTAGTATGTCCATTTTGTGCTCGACAGTTGTACTGCGGAGCACAAAGTTGTGTAACTTCGAGCACAAAATCGTGCACGATGGAACTTATAATTGGCTGATGCCAGACTTTTGCCCTGCTTTTGTCCGATTTTCTTTCCAAATCATCCGATTTTAGCAATTTTCGGCAGTTGCTGTCTCTGAATTTGCCTCTTCCATTTTCTATTTCATCACTTTTTGAAGTGTTAAATTTCGGCAAGTTTTCATGACATTATATTTGGCGTTGTTTTAATGAGTAAAATGGCAGAAAGGGCTAAAAAGGCGCAACGTTCCTACGAACATTGCGCCTTGATAGTTACTTGGTTAGGATGAAGTGGATTACTCCTCCCCGATAGCCTTCCAAATACCGGCTGCGATGACAGCACCTGCAAACGGAGCGACGATGAACACCCAGAGATCTGCCAGAGCCTGACCCTGCTCGAAGAGGGCAGGACCGATGGAGCGGGCGGGGTTCACGGAAGTGCCTGTGTAGTGGATGCCCACGAGGTGAATCAAAATGAGCGACAGACCGATGGCGAGACCGGCAAAGTTGCCCGCACCCTTCTTGGCATCAGTCGTGCCGAGCACAACGAGTACGAAGAGCGCCGTGAGTACGGTCTCGGCAATGAGGCCCACCAGTATGCCGTGGTCGCCGCAGCTGTTGGCTCCCGTGGTCGTGCCGCCGGCAAGAAGGAAGTCGGTGCTCGTGAGGGCGAACAGGATAGCAGCGCCAATGATGGCACCGATGACCTGGAACAGCATATACATCGCTGCATCCTTGCCGCTGATGCGCTTCGTGAGGTAGCAGCCCAAGGTGATGGCTGGGTTGATGTGGCAGCCGGAGATGCCTCCGATGGTGTATGCCATGGCTACGACTGCCAAACCGAATGCCACGGCGGTACCAACTACGGATGCCGTATCGACACCACAGTTCAGTGATACGGCCGCACCGCAGCCGAGGAGCGTAAGAACCATCGTTCCCACCATTTCCGCATAATACTTTTTCATAAGCTCTGATTTTTTAATTTGTTAAACTTGAAAAATGGTTGAAAAGTTGTTTGTTTGTGGCAAAAATACGAAAAATCAGCGAATCTGCCAAACTTATGGTGCTGAAATGCCATCTTATACGGATAAAATGGCATCTTACGCGCATAAGATGGCTGGTTATGGAGCGAATTGTTTGCAGATTCCGAAGTAATTTCTGCAAGATTGCAGTCTTAGGGAGTATAAGGTGATTGAAGAAAAGGGGCTGAAGGCTGCGGAAGATTTAGGACGGGAGTAGGAAGATAAGTGGAAATGTAAATAAAGTAAGGTGTTTTAGGGAGTGATATGATGTGTATCTGTTAAAAAGTGTCAATGACGAAAAGATTTTTGCCAGATTGTTTTTGCGTTTCAATTTTTCGTTGTACTTTTGCACCCGCTTACGAAAAGCAAGGGCGCTTAGCTCAGCTGGTTTAGAGCATCTGCCTTACAAGCAGAGGGTCGG
>JAFLSG010000044.1 GCA_022511065.1 Prevotella sp. | reverse complement strand
ACTCGTGACCTCCTGCGTGACAGGCAGGCATTCTAACCTACTGAACTAACGCACCGGAAAGCACTCTTTCTATTAGCGGGTGCAAAGGTATGAATAAATTCCGATACCGCAAAACATTTTCCAAACTTTTTTTGATTTGCGTGTTAAAATCCCATACTCCATTGGTACGAAGCTACCCTTTACCACCTATTATATTATATAGTTCCCTTTTGCAAATATACAGATAAGATTTGAATAAACAAAATATTGGGTGTATTATCTGTTACATCCCAAGCGATTCTTGATTTACTGATACAAAAGAATCGGGCATGCCGTAAAGCACACCCGATTGGTTTGTTTTCCTTCGCCTTGTGGCGGCGAATTTACAGGATAGCGTCAGCCTTGTCCTGCTGGCCGGTGGCGATGTAGATGTTCTTCAGCAGGTAGCCCCACTTCACGTTCATCTGGTCAGGGTCAAGCTCCTGAGCCTTCTCGAAATCCTTCTTGGCATCCTCGAGGTAGCCACGGTAAGTCGTGTCGTTCTCGGGAGAGAGGCGACCCGTGCGGATGTCAGCATTGGCCTCCATAAAGTCGGCAGCACGGTTGTACTTGCAAACGGCGCGGTTGAACACACACTGCAAATATACGGGAGCACCCTCGGGCACCTTGTCGAACTCGGCGATGGACTCGTCGTACTTCTTCTCACCCATCAGCAGGTAAGCCTTGTAAACGTGAGGCAGTGTAGAGTTGGGATACTTGGCGAGGTGCTGCTCTGCCAACTGGAGAACCTTGGCGTTGTCGCCCTTTGCCAGATAAGCGTCAGCCAGCGAACCGTAAACCTGATCGTTCTCAGGATACTGCGCATAGAGTTCGGTCATGTCGTTAAGATACTTCACGCTGTCCTCTGCGGTCTTCTGGTTGAGGCGCATGGTGTAGAGCAAGAACTCGAAGGAGAGGTCGTGTACCTGCTTGGCAGTGTCAGCCACGCCTACCTTGAAATACTCGGCAGCCTTGGTGTAATCCTCAAGCGCAACGGCGGAACGGCCAGCATAAAAACCGGCGAGACCGCGGTTCTGGTCGTTGGACTTCATATCCTGACCCTCGAAGAAGGGAGCATCGGCACTGGTGAGATAGATGCCGAGCGCCTCCATGGCCTGCTTGTCCTGCTTGTTGTTTGCATAATCCACACCCGCAGCGAGCAGCGACTGGCGGATGGTCTGCACGCGGTCGGCATTCGACTTGCGGAAGCGAACCTTCACCTTACCCTTCTCGTTGGGCATCTGGTCGTACTTGTCGCACTCAATGGCAGCGTTGATGGCCTGAATACCGGCCTGCACCATACCGTCGGTATCAACAGGGTCGTTCTTCTGAAGCACCTGATTGGTTGTCTTCGTCTCGTCTTCCTTCTTGAACTTCTTGTAAGTGATGTCCACGAGCGTGTTGTAGGCCTTGGCCTTGTCCACGGTAGCACTGCTGGTCAGCGCCGGCGTGATCGTCTTGACGGCTTCTTCCCAGTTGTCAATCTTGGCGGCCTGCTTCACGAGGTCGTCCTGCGCAAAGGCTGTGGTGGCAGCTGCTGCCACGAGAGCCATCATCATTAACTTTTTCATAAGCTTCTAAATGATTGGTTAAATGTTAGTTATTATTCGTTGTTTTCATTCTCTTCCGTCTCGAATGCGGGATTGGTCGTCACATCTGCGGGCAGCTCCTCACCATCCACTTCGGCTTCCTCCACATCCTCCTCCTGGCTCGACATCACCTTGCATACGGATGCGATGCTGTCGTTCTTCTTCGCGAGGTTAATCAGGCGAACGCCCTGCGTGGCACGTCCCATGACGCGCACATCTGCCACCTTCAGGCGAATCAGCACGCCACTCTTGTTGATGATCATGAGGTCATTCTCATCGGTTACCACCTTGATGGCCACGAGACGACCTGTCTTCTCTGTGACTGCGAGTGTCTTCACGCCCTTTGCACCACGGGCTGTCTTGCGGTAGTCCTCTATATCGGAGCGCTTGCCGTAGCCGTTCTCGGAAACAACCATGATGGTCTCCTTCTCCGGGTCGTTCACGCAAACCATGCCTACTACCTCGTCATCGCCGCCGTCAAGTCGCATACCACGCACACCCGTGGATACACGACCCATCGTGCGCACATCGGTCTCATTGAAGCGGATGGCACGACCATTGCGGTTGGCAAGCAGCAGTTCGTTGCGACCATTTGTCAGGCGCACGCTCACCACCTTGTCACCTTCCTCGATGTTGATGGCAATCACACCGTTGGTACGCGGACGCGAGTAAGCCTCCAGGACGGTCTTCTTGATTGTACCGTTCTTCGTGGCGAAGATGACATAATGCGAGTTGAGGAATTCGGGATCGTTGAAGTTCTTGATGCGCAGCACGGCGTTGATGGCATCATCCGGCTCGATGTTGAGCATGTTCTGGATGGCGCGACCCTTTGAGTTCTTGTCGCCCTCGGGTATCTCGTAACACTTCTGCCAATAGCAGCGACCCTTCTGGGTGAAGAACAGCAGCGTGTTGTGCATCGTGGCGGGATAGATATACTCCGTGAAGTCATTGTCACGGTGGCGGGCAGCCTTCGCCCCCACTCCGCCGCGTCCCTGCTCATGGAACTCGGAAAGCGGGGTGCGCTTGATGTAGCCCATGTGAGAAATAGTGATGACCACGGGATCATCGGGATAGAAGTCCTCGGCATTGAACTCATGGTCGAACGGAATAATCTCCGTGCGGCGGTCGTCGCCATATTTCTCCTTCACCTCAAGCAGGTCTTCTTTCATCACCTGCTTGCAGCGCTCTGGATTGTCAAGAATCTCCTGCAGGTCGGCAATCAGTTTCTGCAAGTCGTCGAACTCCTGATGAAGCTGATCGACACGCAGACCCGTCAGCTGCGCCAAACGCATATCGACGATAGCCTTCGACTGAAGCTCGTCGAGTTCAAAGCGCTGCTCGAGATTACGCTGTGCATCACTCGGGGTCTTGCTGTTGCGGATGATATGCACCACCTCGTCGATGTTGTTCACGGCGATAATCAAGCCTTCGAGAATGTGTGCGCGTTCCTGTGCCTTGCGCAGGTCGTGCTTCGTGCGGCGAATGGTCACATCGTGACGATGCTCCACGAAATACTTCACGCACTCCTTGAGCGAGAGCAGGCGCGGACGGCCTTTTACCAAAGCAATGTTGTTCACGGAGAACGAACTTTGCAGGGCCGTCATCTTGAACAGTTTGTTCAGCAGCACGTTGGCATTCGCATCACGCTTGCAATCCACCACGATGCGCATACCTTGACGGCCAGACTCATCGTTTACGTTGGCAACGCCCTCAATCTTATGCTGCGTGGCGAGATCGGCAATGTATGCCACGAGGTCTGCCTTATTGACACCATAGGGAATCTCCGTCACGACAATCTTGTCATGCGTGTCACCACTCTCAATTTCCGCCTTGGCACGCATCACAATACGGCCACGGCCAGTCTCGTAAGCATCCTTCACACCCTGCAATCCATAGATATAGGCCCCCGTGGGGAAGTCGGGACCGGGGATATACTGCATCAGTCCCTCTGTGTCAATGTCGGGATTGTCGATATAAGCGCAGCAGCCGTCAATGACCTCACCGAGGTTATGAGTCGGCATATTTGTTGCCATACCCACGGCGATACCGTTTCCTCCATTTACCAGCAGGTTAGGAACCTTGGTAGGCATCACGGTCGGCTCCATAAGCGAGTCGTCGAAGTTGTTTGTCATATCGACCGTTTCCTTGTCGAGGTCGTCCATGATATGCTCACCCATCTTCGAGAGTCGGCACTCCGTGTAACGCATGGCAGCGGGAGAGTCGCCATCTACGGAGCCGAAGTTACCCTGTCCGTCCACAAGCGTGTAGCGCATATTCCAGTCCTGTGCCATACGCACGAGGGCGCCATATACGGAAGAGTCGCCGTGGGGGTGATACTTACCGAGCACCTCACCTACTACGCGCGCGCATTTCTTATAAGGTTGCGTGGAAACGTTGTTGATATTCATCATACCATAGAGGATACGGCGGTGTACGGGTTTGAAGCCGTCGCGCACATCAGGGAGTGCACGTGCCACAATGACTGACATGGAGTAGTCAATGTAACTGGACTTCATCTCCTCCTCGATGTTCACTTTAATGATTCTGTCGTTGTCGAATGTCTGATCCATTTTTAACTCGTTGATTTTTTCATGATTTCGCGTTTAAGGCACTTTTTAAGCCCTCTGACGCGTTTTACCTTGCAAAGGTAGGTCTTTTTCCCGTTTCCCGCAAATCTTTTCGGACTTATTTTTCGGAAAGTTTTTCGGAATGCATTGTCAGACTTGGCACGGTCTTTGCTAATCATATCGTGTATGACAAGCCAATTTTCACCAAAAGTATCTGAAATCCTCGCCTATTCAAGGGAGGAGGCCGCCCGCTTGGCAAGCCGCTCAGTAGGGCCGGAGCACCTGTTGTTAGGCATGCTCCGCAGCAATGACGGGCCGGTCATCAACCTGTTCAACCGGCTTAACCTGAACCTGCAATCCGTCAAGACGGAGCTGGAGCAGCGAGTGCGCGAGGACGAGATAGGGATGCCTATCCACACGGCAGACCTCGTACTCAACGAGAAAGCGAGCAACATTCTGAAGCTCGCCGTGTTGGAAGCACGCATCCAAAGAACAAACAAAGTAGATGAACAGCATCTGTTGCTCGCCATTCTGCATGATGCGGTGAACAACGGAGCGAAACAAGTATTGGAACTGAACAACATGAACTACGAAGACGCAATGACGATGCTGCACGCCTCCATGAATCAGGGGCTTACAAACGGCATCGGACTTCCCGACGAGGAAGAGGACGAATATGAGGAGACGGGCGCGCAAGGCAATGCGGGGAACAGGAAATCTGGCACTGCCACGCAACAGGCGAAGAAGCCCCAGAACTCAAAGACACCCGTGCTTGACACCTTCGGTACGGACTTGACACAGGCTGCCACGGATGGCAAGCTCGACCCCTGCGTGGGCAGGGAGCGCGAGATACAGCGCATCATCGAGATTCTCGGCAGAAGAAAGAAGAACAACCCTATATTAATAGGTGAGCCAGGAGTCGGCAAGAGTGCCATCGTGGAAGGATTGGCACAACTGATAGCCGGCCGCCATACCAGTCCGATGCTCTTCGGCAAGCGTATCTACACGCTTGACATGACGGGTGTCGTGGCGGGCACGAAATACCGCGGACAGTTTGAGGAGCGCCTGAAGGCACTGATGAAGGAGTTAGAAGCCAATCCCGATGTGATTGTATTCATCGACGAGATTCATACCATCATCGGCGCAGGCTCAACGCCTGGCTCTATGGATGCGGCGAATATCATGAAGCCTGCCCTCGCAAGGGGAACGATTCAGTGCATCGGTGCAACCACGCTCGACGAGTATCGTAACTCCATCGAGAAGGACGGGGCATTGGAACGTCGTTTCCAAAAGGTGCAGGTAGAGCCTACGACGGCAGAAGAAACCCTGCAGATACTCCACAATATCAAAGACCGCTACGAGTATCATCACCATGTGACATACACGGACGAGGCACTGGCGGCATGTGTCAAATTGACAGAGCGCTATGTGACAGACCGCTTTATGCCCGACAAAGCGATTGATGCACTTGATGAAACTGGTTCGCGCGTGCATCTCGGTAATGTAAGAATCCCGCCCGAAATCGCAGAGAAGGAAAAGGAGATTGCCTATGTGAAGGACAGGAAGCAGTTGGCAGTGAAGAACCAGAACTTCGAGTTGGCGGCAGGCTATCGTGACAGACAGACGCAATTGGAGGCGGAACTCAAAGAACTGAACGACCGCTGGAGCAGTGGTGAGGGCGAGGAGCGACAGATTGTGGATGCCGAGCAAGTGGCTGATGTGGTGTCAATGATGACGGGTGTGCCCGTGCAGCGTATGGCAGAACAAGAGGGCATCCGACTGAAAGGTATGGCACAGGAACTGAAGAGTGCCGTCATCGCACAGGATAAGGCGATTGACAAGATGGTGCGTGCCATCCAGCGCAACCGTGTGGGACTGAAAGACCCGAACCATCCGATAGGCGTATTCATGTTCCTCGGCCCCACGGGCGTAGGCAAAACCTACCTCGCCAAGAAGTTGGCAGAGTTCATGTTCGGCAGTCCCGACGCACTTATCCGTATCGATATGAGCGAATACACGGAGAGCTTTAACACCTCTCGACTGATTGGTGCGCCTCCGGGCTACGTGGGATATGAGGAAGGTGGACAACTGACGGAGCGCGTACGCCGCCACCCCTACTCCATCGTGCTGCTTGACGAGATTGAGAAAGCGCACGGCAATGTGTTCAATCTCCTGTTGCAAGTGTTGGACGAGGGAAGGCTTACCGACGGCAATGGTCGTTTCGTGGATTTCAGAAACACGGTGATTATCATGACATCGAATGCAGGTACTCGCCAGTTGAAGGATTTCGGACGGGGTGTTGGTTTCGGGGCGGCAAGTGGTTCTGGCTTGATGCTCAACGAGCAGGATAAGGAGCACGCACGGAGCATCGTGCAGAAGGCACTCTCCAAGCAGTTCTCCCCCGAGTTCCTCAACCGTCTTGACGAGATTATTACTTTCGACCAATTAG
This sequence comes from Prevotella sp., assembly GCA_022511065.1. Classification (GTDB taxonomy): domain Bacteria; phylum Bacteroidota; class Bacteroidia; order Bacteroidales; family Bacteroidaceae; genus Prevotella. The sequence goes on along the minus strand of JAFLSG010000044.1, from coordinate 16,417 downwards.
ACCTTGAGGCTATCAAGCGCATCACTGATGTGGAACTGAAGGGACTTTATCGCCGCATCGAGCAGATTGGCTATCAGATTGACCTGTCGGAAGAAGCGAAGGAGTTTGTGGCAGCCAAAGGCTATGATGTCCAGTTTGGCGCGCGCCCATTGAAGCGGGCCATTCAGAACTATATTGAGGATGGTATCAGCGACTTAATCGTGAACGGCAACCTGCAGCCCGGCGACACGATTCATATCACGAAACAGGAAGGAAAAGAGGAGTTGGCATTTAGCTAACTCCTCTTTCTTTTTGTCCTTGCAAATTTCGTATTCTACTTGTTGTCCTTTCCGAAAACGGCATCCTTCTCGGAGGCTTGGCTCGGTGCTCCCTCACGAGGACCAAGGAAACAATGCTCCATCAGCACAGGCTCTGTATGCTCGAAACTCAGTCCGTTTTGCACCTCTGATGCGAAAATGCCGTGGAAAGTGACGTCGCAGATGGGCTTCTCCTTCGTTCCTTGCAGCACAAGTGCCGTGCCAGTCACCTTTTGTGCGGAAAGGGAATCGACGTGGACACCTGCTATCTCGGAGAAATGATTGCTATCCACTCCTTGTCCCGCATACATGGATGTGACATGGAAAAGGTCGAGCACCTCACCGAACTGCACGTTCTTCACAAAGATGTCACGCACATATCCGCCTCGGTCGGGATTGGTCTTGATGAAGATGCCACGCTTGCAGTAGCCGGCATAGTCGCAGTTTTCTACCACCACATTGCGCACGCCTCCCGACATTTCACTGCCTATCACCACAGCATGCAGCCCCTTGAAGTGACAGTTTCTTACCACAATGTTCTCGGATGGCGGACTCATCGTCCATCCGTCGTTGTCGCGTCCACTCTTGATAGCGATGTTATCGTCGCCATTGTTGAAATGCACATCTTCAATCAGAATGTCGCGGCTCGAGTCGATATCTATTCCGTCGTTGTTCACTAACTTTGCATCGTAGCGCACACCACGTAGTATGGCATTCTCAGATTTCAGGATATGCACGCACCAAAAAGGTGCGCGGCGGATGAATACGTCCGTGATGGTGATGTCCTTGCAGTCATACAACTGAATCAGATGCGGGCGCAAGTCATACCCTTCGCCGAAGCGACGCTCCGACACGGGCGTATTTGCGTGGTTCACCTCACGGGTGAGCGTCAGTCCTTTCTCCTGTGTTTGTTTCCATTTGGCAAATGTTTCGCCGGAGTCTCCGTCAATCGTACCTTTGCCCACAATGGCGACATTGCGCAGTCCCTTGCCGTAGATGAAGGGCGAATAGTTCCAGAGATACGTTCCTTCCCAACTGGTTTCGACCATCGGCAGATACGCTTTTGGCTCAGCCACGAACTTCAACGTGGCACCCTCGTGGATGTCCAACGTTACGTTGCTCACCAGATGAATCGGTCCTTTGCAGAGCCACACGCCCTCGGGCACGATGATTCTCGCCCCGCCCCGCCTTTCGGCGTACTTCATCGCCTTGGCGAAAGCGGCTCGGCAGTCGGTCAGACTGTCGCCTTTTGCCCCGAACTTTGTTATCAACACGGCATGCTCATTCAGCGTTGCTCCCGTCACTTTCGAGAGGATGGAGTCACGCAGGGCTATCCGCCGAGCCTCGTGGTTGGAGGCTTGGGCGGACAGCATCACTGCCAATAAAGTAGATAGTAATAGTAGTTTTTTCATATTTTTGTTTGGTTTTTGGTTTGTTGCTTTTCAGATGCTTCAAAGCGTCTCGCACTCTTTCAGCCACAGCGCATAGGAGGCGTCGCTCGGCATTCGCCAGTCGCCTCTCGGCGAGAGGCTCACGTTACCTACCTTCGGGCCGTCGGGCAGACAGCTTCGTTTGAACTGCTGCGTGAAGAACCGACGATAAAATATTGTCAGCCATTTCTTTATCGTCTCCTCATCATAACGTGCCGCCGTTCCTTCTATCGGGTTTGGTTTGCAGAAAGCACGTTCTGCCAAGAGGTAAATCTTCTTCGGACTGAAGCCATAGCGCAGGAAATAGTAGATGAAGAAGTCGTGCAACTCGTAAGGACCTACAAGGTCTTCCGTCTTTTGCTTGATGTTTCCCTGCTCGTCGGCGGGAATCAGCTCCGGCGAGATGGGTGTGTCGATAATGTCGAGCAGCGTGTCCGTCGCCATCTCTCCCGCCACATGGCTCACCAAATAGCGGATGAGGGTCTTGGGAACACCTGCGTTCACTCCGTACATCGACATGTGGTCGCCGTTATAGGTAGCCCAACCAAGCGCCAGTTCCGAGAGGTCACCCGTACCCACAACGATGGCATTCTCCTTGTTTGCCACGTCCATGAGTATCTGCGTACGCTCGCGCGCCTGCGAGTTCTCATAGGTAATGTCGTGTATGTTCGCATCGTGCCCGATGTCTTCAAAATGCTGTGTCACCGCCTTGGCAATGCCAATCTCACGGATGCTCACGCCAAGGGTCTCCATCAGCTTCAGGGCATTTGTGTGCGTGCGGTCGGTCGTGCCGAAGCCGGGCATGGTGATGCCGATGACTCCCTTGCGGTCAAGCCCTAACTTATCGAAGGCTTTCACGGTGACGAGCAGCGCGAGTGTGGAGTCAAGTCCTCCGCTGATGCCCACCACCGCCTTGGTCGCATTGATGTGATAGAAGCGCTTGGCAAGTCCTGCCACTTGGATGTTCAGTATCTCCTCACACGCCTTCCCCATGTTTTCCTGTTTGGGGATGAAGGGATGCGGGTCGATGTCACGCAACAACTCGAACTCGCGGGGCGCGACGGGCTTCGCCATGATTTCCCGCGCGTGGGCATTGCGCTGTGCATTGATGAATGTCGTATTCTGCCGACGCTCCGTGCGCAGCCTCTCTACATCTATCTGTACCGACTGAATCTGCGGCTGGAAAGAGAAGCGAGAGCCTTCCACGAGCAGACTGCCGTTTTCAAATATCAGTGCATTACCCCCGAATACCACATCCTGCGTGGATTCTCCGAAGCCGCAACTTGCATAGACATAGCCGCTGAGCGTGCGCGCACTCTGCTGCGCTAACAGCGAAAGCAGGTACGCATGCTTACCTATCAGCTCGTCGCTCGCGGAAAGATTGAAGATAATGTCTGCCCCTGCCAACGCCAAGTTATTGCTCGGGGGAATCGGTGCCCACACATCCTCGCATATCTCCACGCCGAACTTCATGCCGTCGCCCGTGACGAACAGCAGCGGGTCGGCACTCACGTGGATGGGACTGCCCGCAAAGTAGATGTCCGTCGGGTTCAAGTCTTGCGCAGAGGCAAACCAGCGCTTCTCGTAGAACTCCCCGTAATTAGGCAGATAAGTCTTCGGCACGATGCCCAACAACTGACCGCCCTGTATCACGGCGGCACAGTTATACAGCAGTCCATTGATGACCACTGGCAGTCCCACGATGGCGATGATGTCGAGTTTCCGGGTGAAGTCAAGTAGCGTGATAATGCCCTCCTCGGCACGGTCGAGCAGCACCTGCTCTTTGAATAGGTCCTGACAAGTGTAGCCCGTGATGCACAATTCGGGCAGCACGATGACTTCCACACCCCGACCCTCGGCCTGTGCTATCAGACTCTCTATCTGGAGCACGTTGTATTCCACATCGGCCACCTTCACCGCCGGCACGGCGGCAGCCACCTTCACAAATCCGTATTTCATAGTTTCACCTTTTGAACATCGTTTTCAATAATCGTATATATCAGCGCGGGCTGCTCGAAGAAGTCGTTTTCGCGGAACGTGTGCAGTTTGTAGAACTTCACGGGGTCGAGCCTCACCTGTGCATTCACCACGGGCTTCAACAGGAAAGGTTTGTCGCGCTTGTAAGCCACCATCTGCACGCAGCCGTGTTCCAAGGTGTTCAAATCCTCGCGCCCAAACTCCTCAAGAAACTCTTTCGTGTTCGGCTCAATCTCACCCGTCGCCCTTACCGTCCAGGCATTGCCCTCGGCGGTCATATAAACGTAACGCATATAATAGTTGGAATCGTTCACCAAGTACGACTCGAAGCGCGTCTGCGACAGTTCCTTCACATCCATCGGCACAAAGGCGAGATAGGCACTCAGCCTGTCGCCCCCTGCCCGCTCCTCGGGCTTTGCCTTGAATGTCACAGGCTTGTCCGCAGGTTCCGTCTCCTTCTCTTCCTCGTCAATTACGGGCACGCTATTCTGAGCGTTCCCTTTCTGTATCATCCTGCCCGTGTCGTAACTCTCGTCACCTATCACCACGACGTCCGATACCCGCATGGGAACCTCAAAACCGTCCTTGTCTTCCACAAGCACAATACCCTTTCCCTGAAAGCCGGCAACCCTTCCGCCACCGACTTCACTCAAGAATCTCACTTGGTCTCCTATCTTCATTTTCTTCGCTTTAAGCAAACTTCACGTTGCAAAGATACAAAGAAATCCCCGCACCGCCAACAAATTACACCCAAATATAGATTTCAGTAGTATGGAATGCCATCCAAATGAAGACTGATTTCATATTGTTTGAAGGCTCAATTCAACTCTTTTGCAACCATACTTTTGCCGTTATTTTGTAAAAATCGCCGAAAAGTTTGCGCCCCCTTAATCTATTTTTCCGATAAAAATTTGGTTATAAACTAATTCTTCCGTACATTTGCAATGTAAAATATGTGAAGCCATGGCAAAGGCAGCAATCAAAACTCTAAAGCAAACAGAAAAAAACGGCCTCTTTTCTCTTGTATTTGAAAATGAGGCTTATTCTGAATTTGAGAAATTTATCGAGTTGTTCAAGAATGAGGCAGATGTAGCGAAGGATTTAAATCTCATTCTGTCTTACATAGAACAGATGATAAATGGTGCCGGTTTTCTTGAAAGATATTTCCGTCCCGAAGGGAAAATGCGTGATGATGTCTGTGCATTACCAGTAGTTTCCAGTAAATTGAGGTTGTATTGTCTCCGGCTTTCAGACAGTGTACTTATAGCAGGTGGAGGTGGCAGAAAGGCCACCAAGACTTATGAAGAGGACTCTAATTTGAATGGCTATGTTATCAGTCTGCAAAAACTTGATAAACTTATAAAGGCAGAAGTTAAAAAGGGGAACATAGTGATAGAGTCTGGTACGATAAAGGGTACTGACAACAAAACTTTTGAATTATGAAATTAACAAATGTCTATTTGGAGGCTGTAAAGAACATTCCTTTGGAAATTCAGAAAGAAACTTCATTCAGTTTTGCTGTGTCAGACAAGATCCATACACTACTGACCAACAAAAGAATGACGCAGAAAGAATTGGCTAAGAGAATGGGGAAGACGGAGGCAGAAGTTTCTGTCTGGCTTTCTGGTCAGCATAACTTTACTTTAAGGACACTTGCAAAAATTTCTGTTGTCCTTGGTGAAGACTTAATCCAAATTTCCAAATAATACTAATTACTCTCAAATATAGACTTATTGCATGCCTCTTCCGCATTGTATGCAGCCTGAATACAAGTTGTATATAGGTTGAATACTGGTTGTATATAGGCTGAATACACATCGTTTGAAGCCTCCATTCACATCGTTTAGAGGCTGTTTTCAACCCGTTTGGAGGCTCCAAGCAAAATAAAACTACATTTTTTTGTATTCGGAAAGCTGAAATAAAAAAGTTTTTGTTATTTTTGCACCATGTTCCCAATAGGGCACATTACATTTTATTTGCTCATTTCACCTTCTGAATCACGACCTCGGAAAAGAGAAAAAGAGCAGAGAACTATATCCGAATGGAGCTTGCACTTACAAAGTGTAGGCATCTCCATAGGATATAATGGCTGTCGTGAGCCAAGAAGGTATATGGTGAGTCTGCACTTTCTTTTTGGGCAGAAGTTTGTGCTTTCTCCATAATAGAAAAAATAGTATAAACTCTAAATATTCTAAAATGAATCATTCTATTAAGTCAAAATTGACCAAGGTGATGCCTGCATTCCTGTTGGTCTTGTCCTGTGGTTTCTTTTCTTGTACTGACGGAAGTACAAAAGTGTCAAACCTTGAATCGCAGATGGATTCTTTGGTTGCGGATAACAACCAACTCAATCTGGTTATAAACACGTTAGCTGCGAGTATGGATAGTATTATCATACAGGAAGGTAACATTCTGAGATCAGGGAATGAAGATGGGGTTGAAATACCCACAAGGGTGCAAGCAATCGAAAATATATCCTTATTCAAGGAATTGTTGGACCGCCAACGCAGGAGCATCGCCCAGTTGCAGGACTCCATCAGGAACTTATCGTCAGCCTCCGCTGCAAAGATAGAGAAAATTATCAGTTTCTACAAGAAGCAGATAGATGAAAAAGAAATGACAATAGCTCAATTGCAAAAAGAGTTGGAAAATAAAGATGTTGATATCTCAAAGCTTAGGCAGCATGTGTCTTCACTGAACGATAATGTAACAGCACTCACTGCCCAAAACAAAGAACAGGAGGAGGCACTAAAAATCCAAGATGAGATGTTAAACGAGTGTTATGTTATGATGGGCACAAAGAAGGATTTGCAGAAAGCGGGCGTATTGTCATCAGCAGGTGTCTTTAAGAAAAAACAACTTAATGTATCTAATTTCAATCCCGATTCTTTTAGTAAAGTTGATATTAGGAATTTCACAGAAATGAACATTAACGGCAAGAACCCTGTTATATTAACTCAAATGCCAAAGAATTCTTATACATTAGAAAAAGTAAGCGGAAATTCCTATCGTCTTAAAATATCCGACCCGACTTCCTTCTGGAGTGTATCTAATTATCTTGTTATCCAATACAACTAATATATAAATAGGTTATGTTATCACATAGGGTTATCATTACGGCATTCGCTTTGTTCATTGCCACGTTAATAAATGCCCAGACAACGAATCAGCATGTAGTCATGCGTGGGGAGACTTTTGCCTCAATCGCTAATAAGTATGGAATAACGGAGCAACAACTCAAAAATGCAAACTCCGCCCATTCTACTTGTTATGTAGGATTAAAACTGACCATACCTGCTGCTAAAGAGAAAAAGTCAATAGCTGCAACCAGTCCGGCAGAGACTAAACAAGGAGCTACTACGACAAGCCAAACAAGCAATGCTATTAGTTCCAAAACGTATGCAAAAGAAAACAACAAAGCAGCCAAAAAGGAAAAACGAAGAGAATTTTGGGAAAAGTTCCGCGATGCTCTTGATGCTACGAGTGAGACAATGCTGACTATGTCGGAAAGATTTTACCAAATGGGAAGGAATGCATATACTTATACCCCTAACGTTACTGTTCAAGCTCCAAATGCAAATCTAAACGGTGTTTCTGTTCAAAACCATAGCACACCTTCTTTATCACAGCCTTCTGCCCAATTCAATTTGGGAATCGAATACCTTCAAAGTCAAAACTATAGTGAGGCAGCAAAATGGTTTCGAAAAGCGGCAGAACAGGGACTCGCACAGGCTCAATACAATTTAGGAGTTTGTTACGATAATGGCTGGGGTATCAGTCAAAATTATAGTGAAGCGGTAAAATGGTATCGAAAAGCGGCAGAACAGGGACTCGCAGAGGCTCAATGCAATTTAGGAGTTTGTTACTATAAAGGAGAAGGTGTCAGTCAAAACTATAATGAGGCGCTAAAATGGTGTCAGAAAGCTGTAGAACAAGGATATGGAAAGGCCAGCTTTATGGTCGGTTTCATAAAGGCAAAACTGAAATAAATGTTGGTTTTAGTTTGTGTCTATATGTCATCAAAAATTTAATATAGCGGAGCAGATGGATTGAATAAAGGCTTCAAATAAATGATACGAATCAAGGGTATAACAAGAAAAGCGTATTATGAGAGACGATGTATTATGGCGCAAGACCGCCCGCATCATTACGATATTGGCAGAAAAACTATCCATCGCACCAGAGCATGCGATGGATAGTTTCTACAATTCTGAGACCTATAAGTTGTTTTGTAATCCCGAAAGCGGACTCCAACTGATGAGCGATTACTACATCGTGGAAGACCTTATCAGGGAGTTGCAAAGTCGTTAGAACGGCAGATCGTCTGCACTACCCTCACCAGCCGGCTCTTGTGCAGGAGGGAAGGGAGCGGTGGCAGCAGATGGCTGCGGGGGGAAGGGCGAAGCAACGGGCGCGCCACCTACGCTGGGCTGCGGAACCTGACCGCGGAGAACATTGTAGGCGCGTATCTCGTTGAACCATCTTCCGTTGTATTCGTGCGCGTCAATATCAAATTGCACGGTGAGGTCTTCGCCCTGCTGAATGTTGAACTGCTTGATTCTATCCTCACCAAAAAGGCGGAAGACACACTTGCGGGGATACTGACCGGGCACCTCAATGACGTATTCCTGAGACATCCACGGGTTTCCCGTACGGTTTGACACTCCGCTATTTGCCGGGAGCACGGCAATGATTCTACCTGTTAATTCCATTGTCTGAAAATGTTTTTATTTGTTGATTTTTCTGTTTTCACGTTGCGAAATTACTAAAAATAGTTTGAAATCCGTATTTTTTCCTCCTTTTTTTTGTGGCAGACGGCGATTTTTTGTATTTTTGTACTCAATTAGTCAATGCGAAGCAAGAATAAAAAAACAACGATAACTTATGAGATTTACAGTATCAAGCACTGCACTGAGCAGCAAACTCTCAGCTTTGGCGAGGGTCATCAACAGTAAGAACGCGTTGCCCATCCTTGGCGACTTTGTATTTGAAATCACCGACGGCATCCTGCACTTGACGGCTTCCGACAGCGAAAACGTGATGAAGACACAGGTGGAGCTGGCGGAAAGCGAGGGCAACGTGCGCTTCGCCATCGGCAACCACGACCTGCTTGAGGCGGTGAAGGGATTCTCTGAGCAGCCCATCACCTTCGACGTGAACCAGGAGCAGAATCTCGTGAAGATTACTTATCAGAACGGTCTCTTCTCGCTGCCCATCGAGAATGCCGACGAATTCCCGCAGGCACAGCCAGTGAGTGATACGGCAAACACCATCGTGCTGCCCAACACGGTATTGGCAGAGAACATCAACCGCTCCATCTTTGCTACGGCGACCGACGAGCTTCGCCCCGTGATGAACGGTATCTACTTCGACCTGACAGCCGACTGTCTTGCCGTAGTAGCAAGCGACGGCCATAAGTTGGTGCGCAACCGCGTGTATGCCATCAAGAGCGAGCAGCCTGCTTCCTTCATCCTTCCGAAGAAGCCCGCTAACCTTTTGAAGAATCTTTTGGGCAAGGATGGCGACGAGGTAATTATCCGTTTCGATGAGCGCAATGCTGAAATCAACTATGGCGATGGTACCATTCAGTGCCGCCTGATTGAGGGTCGCTACCCGAACTATAACTCTGTGATTCCGCAGAGCAACCCGAATGAGCTTCGCGTGGATCGTCTGGGACTGCTGGCAGCCCTTCGTCGCGTGCAGCCTTTCGCCAACGATTCCAGCAACCTGATTCGTTTCCACGTGGAGGGCTCTACCCTGCAGCTTGATGCTGAGGACTACGATTTCTCCAAGACGGCAACGGAGCGCATGACCTGCGAGTATCAGGGACAGCCGATGAGCATCGGTTTCAAAGGTTCTTCATTCATCGAGGTGCTGAGCAATTTCGATTGCGCAGAGGTTGTCATCCAGTTGGCAGACCCCAGCCGTGCCGGTCTTGTGCTGCCTTCCGAGCAGCCCGAGAATCAGGATGTGCTGATGCTGATGATGCCCATGTTGATTAATGACTAAGCGATGAAGCTCAACCTGACGAAACCGCTGGCCATCTTTGACCTTGAGACGACGGGGCTTGACCTCGTAAAAGACCGCATCATCCAGATATCATATATTAAGGTGTGGCCTGACGGGAAGGAAGAACGGGGCAACGAACTGGTAAACCCCGGCAAGTTCATCGACCCGATGGTGACCAAGCTGACGGGCATCTCCAACGAGGATGTGAAGGACAAACCCACCTTCAAGCAGTTGGCACAGCAGTTGGCAGACACCTTTACGGGCTGCGACTTTGCGGGCTTCAACTCCAACCACTTCGACATTCCGCTGTTGGCAGAGGAGTTTTTGCGTGCCGGTGTGGACTTTGACTTCTCCAAATGCCGGATGATTGACGCGATGAACATCTTCCGCAAGATGGAACAGCGCAACCTTGCCGCTGCCTATAAGTTCTACTGCGGGCGCAAGATGGAGGAGGATTTCGAGGCGCATCGTGCCGACCAAGATACCGAAGCCACCTACCGCGTGCTGATGGGCGAACTCGACAAGTATGCCCCCGGTGCCAACGAGGAGCCTGAAAAGGTGCTGCAAAACGATATGCAGTTCCTGCATGACTTCTCGAAGATGAACAACAATGTCGATTTTGCCGGTCGCATCGTATGGGGCGAGGTGAAAGGTCGCGACGGTCAGCCGCTGCTCGACGAGCAGGGCAACCCGAAACTTATTGAGGTGTTCAACTTCGGTAAGCACAAGGGAATCCCCGTTGCTGATGTGCTTCGGATTGACCCCGGCTATTACAACTGGATTCTGCAAGGCGACTTCACTTACAACACCAAGCAGGTGCTGACACGCATTCGCCTTCGCGAGGCAAAGATGAACGGATGAGCAGAACCCTTACACTCATAACCCTCCTATTGTTTGCAGCTCTTGGCGTCCGCGCTCAGGAGCTGCAAGCGAGAATAACCATCAACCACAGTCAGGTGCAAGGCACGGATGTAAGCGTGTTCGAGAACCTGCAACAGACCTTGGAGCAGTTCATCAATGAGCGCCAATGGACCGACTTGCAGTTTCAGAAGAACGAGCGCATACAGATAAATCTTAACCTGACGGTGAACAAGTACATCCGTGAGGAGAATCGTTTTGAGTGTACCGCCCTCATTCAGGCAAACCGCCCCGTCTATAATTCCGCCTACACCTCCACCTTATATAATAATAGGGACGCAAACTTTCATTTCGAGTTTCAGCAGTTCGACCAGTTGAACTACAACGACGAGAACATCGACAACCAACTGACTGCCCTGCTCGCCTACTACGCTTACCTCATCATCGGACTGAATCTCGACAGCTTTTCGCCGATGGGCGGCACGGACATCATGCAGCGTTGCATGTATCTCGTGAACAATGCGCAGAACCTTGGCTTCCCCGGATGGAAATCATTTGAGGACAGTCGCAATCGTTTCAGCATCGTCAATGATTATCTCGACGAGGCGATGCGCCCTTTCCGCCAGTTGCAATACGACTATTATCGCAAGGGACTTGACGAGATGGCAAACAACGCGGAGCGCGGGCGCACGGAGATAACCTCGGCGCTTGAGAACGGACTGAAGAAGGCGCACGAAGACAGACCGCTCAGTCTGCTGCCCCAAATCTGGACGGACTACAAGAAGGATGAACTGACCAACATCTACAAGGGCAAGGGCACGCAGAAGGAGAAAGAGCGTATCTACGACCTGCTGATGGCGATTAACGCCTCGCAGAACACGGCGTGGGAGGAAATCAGGAAATAAGAGAACAGTTTTAACGGACACCATCATGTTAAAGCATTTGCACATCAGAAACTTTACGCTGATAGATAAGTTGGATATCGACCTGCATCCGGGCTTCTCGGTAATCACGGGAGAGACGGGTGCGGGAAAGAGTATCATCCTCGGTGCCATCGGTCTGCTTTTAGGACAGCGTGCCGATTCCAAGAGCATCAAGCAGGGGGCAGACCGCTGCATCATCGAGGCAAACTTCGACCTCTCGCAATACGGAATGGAGAATTTCTTCAGCGACAACGACATAGACTATGATAGTCAGGACTGTATCATCCGCCGCGAACTGACGGCTGCGGGCAAGAGTCGCGCGTTCATCAACGACACGCCCGTGCCGCTCGCCATGCTGAAAGAACTCGGCGAAAGGCTCGTGGATGTGCATTCACAGCATCAGAATCTGCTGCTTAATAAGCAAGACTTTCAACTCAGCGTGGTCGATATCATCGCCAACGATGCAAAGGAGTTGGCACGCTATCAGCAGACCCATGCCCAATATGTGGCTGCGGAGCATGAACTCGCTGCCGTGCAAGAAACCATCGAGCGCAATCGGCAGAACATCGACTTCCTGCAATTCCAGTATGGCGAACTCGCAAATGCCAATCTCACCGACGGCGAACAAGAGGAACTGGAGCGGAAGAGCGACACGATGACCCATTCGGAGGACATCAAGACTGCCCTCTATACCGCCGATAATGCCCTCTCCGCCGATGGGTCGGGCGTGGTGGAGTCTCTGCGCGCTGCCATTTCCGCCTTGCGGGGCATTGAGCGCGTGTTCCCCGATGCCGAGGAACTGACGCAGCGGCTCGATAGCAGTTACATCGAACTGAAGGACCTCGCACAGGAAATCAGCAGCCGTATGGAGCGCATCGACTTCGACCCGGCAGAGCTTGACGCGGTGAACACCCGCTTGGACAAACTCTATGATTTGGAGAAGAAATATCATGCGGAGAGCGTTTCGGAACTGATTGCCAAGCGCGATGAACTGAAGTGCCAGCTTGACAACATCGAGAACAGCGACGAGGCACTCGCCGAGCGCCAAGCCCGCCTTGCCCAACTTCGCGCACAGGCGCAGCAAGAAGCCGACGCACTGACCAAGTTGAGGACTGCTGCCGCCAAGCAGATAGAGAAGGAGATGCAGTCAAGGCTCGTGCCGTTGGGGATGCCCAACGTGCGTTTCTCCGTACAAATGGATAAGGGTGCGCTTGGACAAAGCGGACAAGACAGGATTGCCTTCCTTTTCAGCGCCAACACCTCCACCCCACTCCAGCCCGTCAGTCAAGTGGCATCGGGTGGCGAAATCGCCCGCGTGATGCTTGCGCTGAAGGCAATGATTAGCGGAGCAGTCAAGTTGCCCACCATCATCTTCGACGAAATCGACACGGGTGTCAGCGGCAAGATAGCCGAGAAGATGGCACAGATTATGCAGGAGATGGGACAGCAAGAGCGGCAGGTCATCAGTATCACGCACCTCCCGCAGATTGCCGCACTCGGTACTGCCCACTATAAGGTGCAGAAAGACGAGACGGCAACGGGCACCGTCAGCCGCATGACGGAACTCACGCAAGAGGAGCGCATCAGGGAAATCGCCCAGATGCTCAGCGGCAGCGACGTGACGGAAGCCGCCATCGCCAATGCCCGACAACTATTGAAACTATAAAAGAAAGATATGAGAAAACGCAGTATTATTACCTTATTGCTCGTCAGCCTGTTGTCACTCACCCTGCAGGCGCAGCCCTCGTGGGTGAAGAAGGCCACCAAGTCGGTCTTTACGCTAAAGACCTTCGCAGCCGACGGCTCATTGGTTGCCAGTAGCAATGGCTTCTTTACAGGCACGAATGGCGAGGCAGTCAGCAACTTCACGCCCTTCAAGGGAGCATCGCGCGCCGTGGTGATTGACGCTCAGGGCAAGGAGATGGCAGTGGAGTGCATCCTCGGTGCCAACGATATGTACGACGTGGTGAAGTTTCGCGTGGAGGGCGGCAAGACGCAGCCCCTGCCTATCGCCGTGAATACAGCCCCCACGGGCAGCATGGCATGGATTCTCCCCTACCGCGAGGTAAAGACGCTTGCCAACGGTGCCGTGCGCAAGGCAGAGACCATCCAAGGCGAATATGCCTACTACACGGTGGCAATGACCACGCCCGAGAACGCCGTGAGTTGCCCGTTGCTGAACGATGCGGGCGAGGTGCTGGGTCTCATTCAGCAGCCCGCCACGGATAAGGACTCGCTGAGCTATGCCGTGAGCGCCCGCTATGCCGACTCGCTGAAAATCGTAGGCTTGAGCCTGAACGACCCCACCCTGCAACTCACGCAGATTAAGAAGGCACTCCCCGACGACCTCCGCGAGGCAAACCTCTATCTCTATCTGGCGGTCTCGGCGGTGGATTCCGCTACCTACGCAGGTCTTGTCAGCGACTTCATCGTTAAGTTCCCCGCAGCCCCAGACGGCTACGGCTATCGTGCGGAACTGGAAGCGAACGGCGGCGACTTTGCACAGGCGGAGAAAGACATGGAGCAAGTCATCAAACTTTCCGACAAGAAAGACGAGGCGCATTTCAGTTACGCCCGACTGATTTATCAGAAGGAGATTTATCAGGGCAACAAACCCTACGCAAACTGGAGCTTGGACAAGGCATATACCGAGGCGCGCACCGCGTTGGATGCCAACCCATTGCCCGGCTATCGTCAGTTGGTGGCCGACATCCTCTTTGCGCAGAAGAAATACGCCGAGGCGTATGAGCAGTACATCTCACTCGCAGAGACGGAGATGCGGGGCGCAGAGGTGTTTTTCAGTGCCGCACGATGCAAGGAACTGCTGAACGACACGACGGCGATGCTCGCCCTGCTCGATAGTGCGCTGAACACCTTCTCAAAACCGTATCTCAAGGAGGCATCCCCCTATCTGTGGGCGAGAGCCGAAGCCCGCCGCAGTGCCGGGAAATACCGCGAGGCCGTGAGCGACATGAATGAATACGAGGAACTGATGAAGGCGTCCGTAAACGACAACTTCTATTATATCCGCCATCAGGTGGAGATTGAGGGACGACTCTATCAGCAGGCACTCAACGACATCCGTCGCGCCATACAACTCAATCCCGAGGAGACGCTCTATCATGCAGAGAAGGCATCCCTTGAAGTGCGCGTGGGACTCTACGACGATGCCATCCAGACCGCCCGCGAGTGCATCAGTCTTGCCCCCGACAACAGCGACGGCTATCTTTTCCTCGGTGTGGCGCAGGGTCAGAAAGGCAACAAACAGGAAGCCATCGCCAACTTGCAGAAAGCAAAGGACTTAGGCGACACGCAGGCGGAAGCACTGATGGAGAAATACAAGTGATTGGGCTGGCATCTGCTGAATGCCTCCCGTCTGAAACAATAAAAATATGCTACACTCGGAACACTCCGAAATGTAGCATATTTTGTTTAGTAGTTACTCAATCGTAATCCAGTGCGCGCGGTCTTTCTCCCACGCCTCCGTCAGCATATTCACGATGCGCCGCGTCCACGCCCGCGAATCAAGCACCTGACCCACCTCACGGTTACGCCCCACGAGGATGCAGCCCGCCGTGTCCGCCACCGTATTCCCCGCATGGATGCGGATGCCCTCAAACAACGGCACGTTCAGCAGCAACGGCAGCCACGCCTTGAACTTCGGACTCTGCGTAATCACTATCGGGTAACGCCCCGGCGGTATCGCAAACGGCTTTAGCGACTGAATTTTCTTCGGATAGCTGCTCATCACTAACTTCATCGTCATCCCCGTCTTCTGCTCCACCACGGGCGGCTCAAGCGTATCGCAGAGATACTCCTTGCTCGTGCCCGCAAGATATTCGTCCGTCACTCGCTCCACCTTGTAGAGTTTCCCGATGGTGTAGCCCTTTCGCTTCGCTATTCTTTTCAAAAGTAGTTCCATAACGACCTTAATGTTAAATGTTATATGTTATATGTTATGATTTCTTCACTTTGACCCATCGGTGACTATCCGTCTTTTCAATCCATCCGTCACGCCGCCATCGCGAGATAATCATGGGCAGCGAAGCATCATTGCAACGCCCTTCCTTCAACGCTCGCAGGTCATCTATCGAGAACACAGGCGGCAGTTGGTCAAAAATGGAGTGATTCTTTCCACGACGCTGATACTCAGTAGCGCCCGCATACTGGCTCATCAATGCCTCGCCAAAAGTAGCAATTTGCTGCGCTAAACAGTAGTCTGCCATCATCAACGCAAAGTCAAGGCAACCTTTTGTCTCTTTATCCTTGCCTGTCAGCAGATGATACACCACGCCGCAACGGAAGCCGATAACGGCTGCACGCTTGCGATACGTATCCTTCACATGGTCAATATCTTTCGCTGCCTCCACGCGCTTCTGCTCTACCCATTCAGCAATTGCCTTACGCAATCGGGGCGTGTCAATCACACCCGATACTGAACGCAATCTTGTGGCAGCCTCTTGAATCTTCGCCTCGTCATTCGCCGACCTACGCCCAAATTTCGGCATCTTGGCAAAACTTGAATCAGGCATTTCAGCCACGAGGATTCTCGACGATAGTCCATTCTCGATATTATCACTCTTGAAGCATTTCCGAAGCGCGCCATTCGTGCCGAGCATCGTCCAGTTGTAAGCAACTTTCACAACACCACTCTCTGCTTGGTCGGAATTATAATCCTGTCCCCATTCGCCATTATCGAAGCTCAACCGATAGATGTCATACTTCGATGACCAACTGCCCGCGCCGTTCGTTTTTCGGAGGGTATCCAACTCCTCCCCAAACGAGTAAATGGTATGCCCGCCCGCATTCTTGAAACGTTTCAAAAGCGTTGAGCAGCTGACCGTTACGGGCACCATGCGAATCAGCACTTTCGGGTCATCGGGTGCTTTCTCATTCGCCTTGCGCGCCTTCTTCCGCTCCTTCC
>JAFLSG010000043.1 GCA_022511065.1 Prevotella sp. | reverse complement strand
ACGATGGAGCACAAAATGAGGTGTCGCGGAGCTAAGAGTGAAATGTCGCTCCCCAAAGTTTTTGGGTAATTCGCCCCTTGACGGGCGAATCAGAAGGAACAAATGGCTGTTTGCGAGCGTTGAAAGAAACATACAAGCAAATTGCCGTCATATCTTCCATTCCACAAAATTCAATGCAAAAAGAATAATTCCTTAAATTCCATTTATACCACATTGATTGGGGAGTTTGGGGAAATACCCACACATAGCTGAGCCAACTCTGCGCATTTTACCTCTTTTTTAGTATTTTTACGGCAGATTTTTGAAAAAATAGCTGATTTGCTTTACATTTTCGAGGGCTGAACTGTATTATAGATGTATGACAAAGCGAGAGATTCAAATGCTGTTTATGGCGCATTACACGCAGATGTACCGCCTTGCCCTGACTATTCTCTATGACGAGGAGGAGAGTAAGGACGCGGTGAGTGAGGTGTTTGCTCGGCTGTTAGACGGCAACCTCACCCTGAGGCAAGACACTGCCGGGGCTTACCTGCTGACCGCCACGCGCAACTACTGCCGCAGCATACTGGAGCACAAGCAGATGCGGGAGCGGATTTTGCGGCAACTATCCGCCGAGGCAGGGCAGCCAGCGATAACCGAGGGTGAGCAGCAGCGCATGGACGAAGTGACAAAGTTCATCCACCAGCAACTGCCGCCACTCAGTCAGCAGATTGTCCGTCTGCGCTTCCTCGAAGAGATGACTTGCCAGGAGGTGGCAACCGCGTTAGGCATCAGCCGGCAGACCGTCCACACGCACCTGCGGCAGGCGATGGAGCAGTTCAGAGCATTTTTCAAATCAAAAAAACATTAAGATATTATGATGACTGATAAGCAACTTTCAGAAAAGTTTTTGCAGTTGCAAGAGCAGTTGGGTGACGAGCAAGCCCTGCAAGAAGCCCTTGCCGACCCGCAGATGCGTGAGTTTGCAGAGCAGATGGCATTCGTTAAGCGGTCAATGGTATATGAAAAGGCGCAGCATGAAGCGCCCTCCGTCAATGAGGCATGGGAGCAGTTTGCTGCCAAGTATGCCGATGCGTTGGATGCACTCGATGACGAACCGGCATCGCATGATGCAGCCATGCCCGACAGCCACCCCTTACGCTCACCGCTCTACAAGATGGTAGCCTCTTTCATCGGCGTGCTGTTGGTGTCAGGCATTGCCTTTGCTGCCATCCACATCGTGCGCAGTGAACGGGTGTTTGAGAATGATGAAAAAGCCGAACGAACGGAGCAGGCAGAAGCATCCTTGCCCACCAATGCCTCTCAGCCCGCCGACTCACTCATGGCAGAGCCGTATGTATTCGACAACATGACCCTGGAGCAGATTGTCGGCGAGATTGCCACCGCGCACCATGTCACCATCGAATACCAGAGTGCCGATGCGCAGCAGCTTCGTTTCCACTTCGTCTGGAAGCGCGAGGAGAGCCTTGAGCGCACGGTGGAGAAACTGAATACCTTCGAGCGTGTCAGCATCACGATTGAGCACGGGCGGATGATAGTAAAGTAATTAAAAATCAGATTGCAACATGAAACGAATAAAATTACTGTCAAGTCAGAGGGCGGGATGCCTGTCAGCCCTGCTCCTCACGCTTCTCTGCTATACTGCCAGCGCGCAGCGCATCACACGTACTTACAACGACATCTCTCTCAGTGATGCGCTGCGCCAGTTGCAGGACGAGCAGACGGCATACAACATAAACTTTATTTACAACGAACTGGAAGACTTCCGCATCACGACGACCATCAGCCGCCGCACCCTGCCCGATGCCATTCAGCAGATGATAGGCTTCTATCCCGTCCGTATGATTGTGAGGCCAGAGGAGAATGAGATATACGTGGAGTGCATCCACAAGACCGACCGCCATCTGACGGGCAGCATCATCGACGAGAAAGGACTGCCGATTGCCTATGCGAACATCGCCTTGCTGAACCCTTCCGACTCGACGGTAGTCTCGGGCGGTGTGAGCAACGAGGGTGGGGTTTTTGTAGTGCCTTACGAACAGCCGCAAGTATTGGCTCGTGTATCGTATGTGGGCTACAAAACTATTTACAAACTATGCAGTTCGGAGCAAGTCGGCACAATCAGGATGGAGCCGGAGAACTACACGATAAATGGCGTGGTGGTGAGAGGAGAGAAACCAACACACCGACTGACGCGCGGCGGCTACACCACTACTGTGGAGGGCACGCTGTTGGCAAAGCTCGGTAATGCCAACGATGTGTTGGAGCGCTTGCCGAGAATCATGGGGCACGACGGCGACTATACCATATTCGGCTGCGGAAAGCCCATCATCTACATCAACGGTCGCATCATCGCATCAACGGAGGAGCTGAAGCAGTTGCGGTCGGAGGAAATACGCACCGTGGAGGTCATCACATCGCCGGGAGCGGAGTATGCCTCGGATGTGAACGCCGTCATTCGCATCAAGACCATCCGCAAGCAGGGCGAAGGTCTGAGCGGGTCGCTGAGCACATACGAGACCATGACACGAAAGTTGAGCACAACCAATTACGCCAATCTGAACTACCGGTATCGCGACCTTGATGTGTTCTGCAATCTCGCTTATTCCAACAGTTATCGCCGTTATGTTCACGATAACGAGATGACCATTATGGGCAGTCAGCATACCATCGACCAGCGCACACAGTATGCCAACGCCTATTGGGTGCAGAACTACAACATTGTCACGGGCGCGAACCTCACCCTCGACGATGACAATGCCGTGGGCGTGCGCTATAACAGGACGTGGAAACCGGCATACAATATGCCCCTCGACCAGCACACCATCGTGCATATCGACGGCAAGGAGGCGGGAACGATAGACTACGAGCAGCAGAACACCTACAAGCAGAGACCCTACCAAGAACTGAATGCCTATTATCAAGGCAAGGCGGGGCAGTGGGGCATCGACCTCAACGCCACACTGCTATGGAACGACAATGCCACGAGTGCCGTCAGCCATGAGCAAAGCACGGAGTTAGGCGACCGCACGGTGACAACGGAGAGCGGCACAAAGGCGCGTATGCAGGCGGTGAAATTGGTCGTGAGCCGGCCATTGACGAAAGCACTCAACGTGGATTTCGGCACAGAATACACCAACAGCCGCATGGAGCAGACCTACAACAACCTTGAGGGCTACATACACGCAGCCGACAACCGCATCGAGGAAAGCAACATGGCGGGATTTGCCAACATCAGTGCCACACTCGGCAACTGGACATTGAGCGGCGGCGTGCGCTATGAGCATGTGGAATCAGACTTCTATGCCGACTATGTGTTGAGCAGCGAGCAGAGCCGCACGTATGACCAACTGGCTCCATCGTTCCACGTTGGTTACAACCATCGCAAGTGGCAACACTCATTGAGTATGCGCAACCGCATCCACCGACCTTCCTACGATGACCTTTCCGGTGCTGTCAGTTACAACTCCCGATGGCTCTATTACAGTGGAAATCCCAACCTGCGACCGTCGCACACCTACATACTCAGTTACAGCGTAGCCCACAAGTGGCTGAACATGTCGTTGGATTATTGGCATCTTAAAGCTCCATGGGCGAACTATTCGTACTGGTATGACGAAGCAGAGGACATCATTCTCTCCACCTACGAGAACATCAACGACTACAATAGCATGAGTGCGGCGGCGAGTATCAGCCCTACTATAGGCTGCTGGAGCCCCATGGTGGAACTGAACATGGGCATGCAATTCTTGGAGTCTGCCGACTATGGCATTGAAAAGAAGTTAGCCAAGCCCTATCTCAATGCCTATATGAACCATCTCGTGAGGCTTCCGCACAGTTGGTCGCTGCAAGGCATCTATATGTTCCAGACACACTACTACACGCAGTTCGCTCATTTCCTGCCCACGCATCAGTTGGTGTTCAACATCAGCAAGCGGATGCTGAAGGAGAATTTGCAAGTGACTTTCAGCATCTTCAACCCTCTCAAAGACCATACGCTCGGCGATGTCGATTTGTTCAATCCCAACTACACGCAGCAGTACAGACGATACCAGAATCCGCGCAACGTGCAGTTGTCCGTCAGTTACAACTTCAACACCACCCGCAGCAAGTATCGCGGTACGGGTGCGGGTAATGAGGAGAAGAACAGGCTTTAATTGTTGCCGTAAGGTTGCTGTGTAGTTACTGCAAAGTTGTTCCAAAGTTGCGCCAAAGATGTTTTATAGTTGCTCCAAGGATGCTCCACTCCCGCGCATTCCTATTTAATGCGCGGGGAAGATATAAAAAAGAAATAGATATAGAAAAAAAGAAAAAAGAGTGCGTGGCTGGCGGTAATCGCCACGCCTCTTTTGGGATTCCCCCTGCTGCCCCCCACTGAGACATGGCGGCACGGACAAAAGATGCTGTTTCGCCTATCGAAAGACTATCTTTCGGTTCTTCTGATTCGTCAGCAAAGTAAGTTTGGCTAACTTAAAGGGCATCGCTTCTCTTGTTTTCGGGGAAAAGATGTTGTATCTTTGCAGCGATACTCGTACAAAAGTGCCTTGTTATAGGGAGCAAAGAGGTATCTTGCAGGTTTTCGGCGGGCGCGAAAAGACCTTGCAGCGGGCGGGGCAACACTTTGGGGCAATCGGAGAAGAATCTTGTGGCGACCGCCACAAACCTAATATGGTAATAGAACAATCTTTTCGCAATGGGAAATGATGCTACTCAAATGCAATGCAAAGATACAAAATAAAAGTGGGAAATGCAAGGATTTCGGACGGAAATTTTCTATGAATCGCAAAAGTTCCCCAAGAAAAATGTGGTTTTACACCGAAAGTTCCCCAAGAAAAATGTAGATTTGTCCCAAAAGTTCCCCAAGAAAAGTGTATTATTAACCTTAAACACGTTGATTTTTAATAGAATAACTTAAACAATATGACACAATACGCATCGTTGCACAAACAAAAAATAGAGAAAATGTTGTATCTTTGCAATGGAATTCAACTATTATTCGTACATTTGCAACATATAACCATTCATTTTAAAGATTAAACATTATGATTAGTTCAAAATTACAAGACGCTATCAATGCGCAGATTAACGCCGAGTTCTGGTCGGGGTATCTCTATCTCGCCATGAGCCAGTATTTTGAGAGTGAAGGCCATACGGGCATCGCCAACTGGTTTAAGGTTCAGTTCAAGGAGGAGCAGGCACACGCCGAGATCTTCATCAACTATCTCAACAGCCGTGGCGGTCGCGTGATTCTCGCACCCATCGCAGAAGTGCCCACATCGTGGGAGTCACCTCTGGCAGCCTATGAGCACACCCTCGCACACGAGGAGAAGGTTACGGGGCTGATCAACAACATCTACGCCATCGCTGTGGAGGAGAAGGACTATGCCACTTGCAACAAACTGGACTGGTTCGTAGAAGAGCAGGTGGAGGAAGAAGAGACTGCCCGCGAGCTCGTTGATAAACTGAAGCTCATCGGCAACAACGGACTGGCTCTCTACACGCTCAACAAGGAACTGGGCGCACGCACCTACAATGTTCCCTCTCCGTTGGCAGGGAAATAATTACCGCGTTTCTTTTACACATACAAGAAGTGCGCCACGGGTAATGGCGCACTTCTTGCGTATATCAAGGCTGTATATTATCAGTTCTCCGCCGTCTGCCAACCGCCGCCAAGCACCTTGTAAAGTTGCACCAAAGCAAGATGTTCGTCGCGGACGGCATTGCCGAGCCCAATCTGCGCTTCCAAATAACGACGCTGCGCGTCAAGCACATCGATATAGTTGATGTTTCCACCCCGATACTGGCGACGGGTCAGGTCGTCATACTGGCGGGCAGCATCCAACAATGCCAACTTACGGGCGGCAGCGGAGCGCGCACTCCGATAATTCACCACCGCATCGTTCGCCTCCTTGAACACCTCCAAGACTTTCTGCTCGTAGCCGAGGCGTGCCGCATCGTATGCAGCGACCGATGCCTTGTACTTCGCATTCTTGCGCCCGAAGCCGAAGATGGGGGCAGTCAAAGTCTCGGCGACATAGGAGAACGGTGAGCGGAGCAGTCCGCCAAAGTCGTTGTTCTCCACACCACCCGTAAGGTCGATGACCATACGCGGGAAGCGGTCGGCATACGCCACGCCCACGGCAGCCATCGCCGAGCGCAGCCGCTGCTCTGCCGCCCGCACATCGGGACGGCGTTGCAAGAGTTCGGAGGGAATGCCCACGGGCAACTGCTCGGGCAGTTCATTGTCCGTCAATTCGCTCACGCGCAACACCTCCCTGTCGGGGAACTCGCCCATCAGTAGGGTAAGGACATTCTCCGTGACCTCGATGTTATACTCAAGATTAGGAATCAGGGCAGCCGTGGAGGCATACTCCACCTGCGCCTGCCGGTAAGGAAGTTCGGAGGTGAGACCTCCCTCAAAGCGGATGCGGGTCTTCTCAATACCTTCAAGGCGAGTGACTAACGTATGGCGCACGATATTCAATTCGTTGTCAAGAGCCACCAAACGGAAATACGCCGAGGCTGCCTCTGCCACCAAGGTCATACGCATGGCACGCTCATCCTCGACCGTTGCCAGATATTCCGCACCCGACTTACGCTTTGCCCAGCGCAAGTTTCCCCACATATCAAGTTCCCAACGGATGTTCAGTTTCAGTCCGAGTTCGGGGTCACGCAGGGAGTTCTCGCCGTAGTAGTCATTGGTCTCATTGTTGAACGGCGCATTGAAAGTGAGGTTAGGCAGTTGATTCGCCTTGTCGATGCGGTAGAGTTCCCGCACCTGTTCCACGCGCGCCGCCGCCACGAGCATCCGCTTGTTGTTGGCGAGCGTGCGCTCAATGATATGGCGCAGCCGTTCATCGCCGTAGAGTTCCCACCAGTTCATATCTGCCACCGTCAGCGAGTCGAGACCCGCACCCTCGGCAATCTGCTCCGGCAGGTTCAGTTCGGGAGCCTTACACTCCTTGACCGCCGAGCACCCGACGGACAGCACCGCCACGGCACAACAGACCGCCATGTATGTGAATAGATTTCTTTTCATCGCTTTAGTCTTGCCTTGATTCTATAAATCCATACAAAGAAGAAAGGAACGAACACGATTCCGACGGTAATCGCCACAATCATGCCGAAGAACACACCCGTACCGATGCCTTGACGGCTTGCCGAGCCAGGACCAGAGGCGAACACCAACGGCAGCAGACCGAGGATGAAAGCCAGGGAGGTCATCACAATGGGACGGAAGCGCAGGTGTGCAGCAGTGAGTGCCGCCGTCACCATGTCGCAGCCCTTCTCCACCTCCTCCTTGGCGAACTCCACAATCAGAATGGCGTTACGCGCAACGAGACCGACAAGCATCACGAGTCCTATCTGGAAATAAATGTTGTTCTCCAATCCGCACAACCAAATACCGAGGTAAGCACCAACCCCTGCCACGGGCAGAGACAGGATGACGGCAATCGGCACCGTCCAACTCTCATACTGCGCAGCGAGGAACAGGAAGACAAACAGCAATGCCAGTGCAAGCACAACAGCCGTCTGCCCGCTGCCATGCTTCTCTTGATAGGATAGCCCGCTCCACTCCACGCCGATGTTCGCCGGCAGGTGGTCTTCAACGATTTGCTCCAATACCTTCATCGCCTGACCAGAACTGTAGCCGTGAGCCGCCTCGCCCGTAACGAGTGCAGAGTTGAACATATTGAAACGCTTGATGGTGCCCGCACCCGTCGTGTAATAAGTCGTGCCGAGCGAGGTGATGGGAATCATCGCATCGTTCGAGCCTTTCACGAAGAAGAGGTTTAGATTGTCACGCCGCGCACGATAGGGAGCCTCAGCCTGTATATAGACACGGTAGATGCGGTTGAACATATTGAAGTCATTGACATAGATAGAGCCAGTAAAGGTCTTCATGGTCGAGAAGATGTCGGACAGCGAGACACCGTGCAGGCGCGCTTTGTCACGATCCACATCAAAGTAGAGTTGCGGGATGTTGTTCTGCATTGACGAGGCAAGTCCCGACAGTTCCGGGCGCATGGCGGCGTAGCGCATCAGCGTATCCACCGCCTGCTGCAGATCGGCATAGGTAGCATCGCCTCGCGCCTCGAGTGCCATCTCAAAGCCACCCGATGAACCGAGTCCAGGAATCACGGGCGGTCGCGACAGATAGACCTTACTCTCGGGATATTCCGAGAACTCCTTACGAACCCGCTGCATGACGGAAGCAATGTCGCCCGTCTTGCGCTTGTCCCATGGTTTCAGAATGACCGTCAGTTGGCTGCGCGCCTGACTGGCACCTACGCGCGGACTCGAGCCCGTTACGTTCAGCACATACTCCACATCGGGGTCTTGCATCAGGAACTCCATCGCACGCTCCGTGACGATGCGCGTCCGCTCTATCGTAGCATCCTCGGGCAGTTCCAACTCCACGGTGAAGTAACCCTGATCTTCCTGCGGCATGAAACTCTGCGGCACTAAGCGGTCCATAAGCCAGATGCCGACGAGCACAATGCCGAACGCCGCCACCATACGCCGCGAGTGCGTGAGTGCGGCAATGATTGTGCGGGCATAGAACTTATTGCCTACGGTAAGCCAATAATTGATGCGACGGAAGAAACGAGGTTTGCGCTTCTTCTCCGGGCGGAGAAAGAGCGAACACATCACGGGACTGAGCGTAAGCGCCACGATGGTGGAGATAATCACCGATACGGCAATCGTGATGGTGAACTGGCGGTAGAGTTGCCCCGTGATGCCCGACAAGAAACTGACTGGGACAAACACGGCGCACAGCACGAGCGACATGGCTATCAGCGCACCACCCAAACCGCTCATCGCCTTCTTCGTAGCCTCGTATGGCGAAAGCCCTTCCTGGTTCATGATACAATCCACGTTCTCCACCACGACAATCGCATCATCGACCACGATACCGATAGCAAGAATCAATCCCAACAAAGTCAGCATGTTGAGCGAGAAGCCGAATAGGAGCATCACGCCAAACGTACCTATCAATGAAATCGGAACGGCGATAATGGGAATCAGCGTTGCCCGCCAACTCTGCAATGAGAGGAACACCACCAATATCACCAACAGCAGCGCCTCGAACAATGTGCGATACACATGGTGTATGGACTGCGAGATATAAGTGGTCATGTCGAACGGGATGTTGTACGAGATGCCTTCGGGGAAGTTGCGACTGATTTCGGTCATGGCTTCCTTAACTCGTTCCGCTACTTCCATAGCGTTCGCCCCAGGGAGCATATTGATGTTCATCACGGCAGCATTGTCACCATTGATACCGCTCTCGGTCGTGTAGGTCGCCGCCTCAAGTGAGATGCGCGCCACATCGCGCAGAC
Organism: Prevotella sp.; assembly: GCA_022511065.1. Taxonomy (GTDB): domain Bacteria; phylum Bacteroidota; class Bacteroidia; order Bacteroidales; family Bacteroidaceae; genus Prevotella. The sequence continues at coordinate 14,250 of JAFLSG010000043.1, read as the reverse complement.
GGATGATAGAGCCGTCGGGATTGGCACGTATGACAATCTGCTCGAACTCCGACACCGATGACAATCTGCCCTGCGCCGTGATGGGAATCGTCACATCCACTCCCTCCATCGGTGCCTGTCCCAATACGCCTGCGGCAGACTCCCGGTTCTGGTCTTGCAACGCCGTCTGCAAGTCCTTGACCGTAAGTCCCATGTCGGCGAGTTTGTCGGGCTGCACCCATATCTGCATGGCATAGTAGCGACTACCCACATTGGTCACGCTGCCCACACCCGGCACGCGCCGCAACATATCGAGTACGTTGAGCGTGGCATAGTTGGAAAGATATATCTCGTCGAACTTCGGATCTGATGACAGCAGCGTGACGGTCATCAGACGGCTTGATGCCTGTTTCTCCACGGAGATACCGTTCTTCACCACCTCGGCGGGCAAGCGCGACTCCGCTTTCTTCAAACGGTTCTGAATATCAACAGCCGCAATGTCGGGGTCGGTGGATATGTCGAAAGTGATGGTGGCAGAGAAACTACCCGAGTTGGAACTTGACGACTCCATGTAGATCATGCCCGGCGTACCATTCAGTTCCTGTTCGATGGAGGTGGCTACCGCCTGCGTGACCGTCTGCGCATCAGCACCGGGATAGGAGGCGGAGATACGCACCACGGGCGGCACGATGTTGGGGTACTGGTCGATGGGCAACAGGGCGAGACCGATGATGCCCACCATCACGATGACGACGGACAGTACCGTCGAGAAGACGGGTCGGTCTATGAAGAAATCAGACTTCATGGCTTACTTCCCTTCCTTGAGTTTTTCCAAAATGAGTTTCACGGGTCTTACCTTCATGCCATGCGCCAGTTTGTGATAGCCCTCCACCACAATCTGCTCGCCCTTGGCAAGACCGCGCTCAATGAGTGTCATGTTATCCACCTCCGGCCCTATCTCCACGAAGCGACGCTCCACCACGCTATCGGGGCGCACCACATAGATATAAGCACCGCCCTTCTCTATCTCCAAGGCACGGGAGGGAGCAACGACCGCATTCTCACGTACCTCCAAGAGCATCCTTACCCGTGTGAACTGACCAGGAAGCAATATATGGCGGGGATTGGGCATTTCCGCACGCACCGAGAACGTACCCGTCTTGGAATCCACCTGCGGGTCGGCAAAATCCACCCATCCACGGAAAGGATAGGGAGAGCCATCGGCTAACGTCACCGTGACGTATGGATTCCACTTGCGCGTGGAGTCTTTCTGTCCGATGTTCACCTTATGCTCCTTTGAGCGCAGATAGTCGAGCGAGGTCATGCTGAAGTCGATGCGCACCGTATCACTCTTGACAACCGTCGCCAACAGCGACTTGCTACCTGGTCCCACCCACGAGCCTACATCCACGTTGCGTTCGGAAATGTAGCCCGAAATAGGCGACTGTACCGTCGTGTAGCCTAATACCATCTCCGCCTGTGTGAGGTCTGCCTCGCTGACTACGACATCTGCCGTAGAACTCTCATAAGATGCGATGGCATTATCCAAGTCCAACTGGCTCGCAGCATTCTGCTCATAGAGCGGACGAATGCGCTTCAGGTCACGCTCGGCTTTCAACGCCTGCGCACGGGCCTTATTCAATCGGGCGCGGGCACTCGCCACATGCGCGCGGTAGAGGCGGGAGTCAATGGCAAAGAGCGTCTGCCCTTTCTCCACATACGCACCCTCATCGAACATCATCCGCTCAAGATAACCTTCGACACGGGCATGAATCTCAACAAACTGCTGGGCGCGGATACGACCTACATATTCACCGTAAAGACTCACATCATCAGTCGTGACCCTCTCCACCGCCACCACGGGATATTCTGGGGGCAACGGGCGCGGCCAGAACACCCATGTGAGCAGGGCAGCAAAGGCAAGGGTGGCAACTGATGCCGCAATCCACTGCCAACGCGACAACTGAATCTTCGGCGCATTATCCGCAAGTTCCTTGATGTCAGAGAGGTTAATCTCCCTTATCCGCTGCAGATTAAGATGGCGCAAGGCTATCTTGGAACGCACTTTCTTTAAGATTTTCGATTCCATGTTTAATTTTCATGTAATAAAAACGCACGGCAAATTTATGTATTATAGCGTATAAAAACCGCTAATTCCAATTTATTTACACTAAATTTAACGCAAGTTTAGTGAAATTTACTGAAAATGATTATCTTTGTAGCATCAAAACTAAAACAATCATGAAAAGACTGACACTTATTTCCGTATTATTGACGGTATTGGCAATGGGACTTTCCGCAAGCACCGCCGAGGCAGATTATCAGGTGGTTCCCCTCCCGAAGGAAGTGAAACTGACCACAGGCAATCCTTTTACGCTCGATGAATCGTGCCTGATTGTCTGCGAGAGTACCGATGCGCAGATGCAGCGTAATGCCGATTTCCTCTCTGAATACATTGCCAAGGCGACGGGCATTCGTATCGCCGTAACGGACAAAGCACCCAAGAAAGCGAAGGTAATCCGCCTTGCACTTACGCAGAACATTCAGCACGAAGAGGGGTATCGGCTGACCATCAATCAGAAGCAGGGTGTACTTATTGAGGGCAGTACACCGCGAGGCATTTTCTACGCCGTGCAGACTTTGCGCAAGGCGCTGCCTATTGCCAACGTACAACCGACAACGGTAAATCTGCCGGCAGTAGTCATCACCGACGAGCCACGCTTCTCCTACCGTGCGATGCACCTTGATATCTGCCGTCATTTCTTCCCTATCGAGATGGTGAAGGAATACATAGATATCCTTGCGCTCCATAATATGAACACCTTCCACTTTCATCTGACCGATGATCAGGGTTGGCGATTTGAGAGCAAGAAATATCCAAAGTTGCATGAAATCGGCTCCATGCGCCGCCATACGGTCATCGGGCGTAATGTGGGCATCTATGACGAGACACCGCACGGAGGCTATTATACGCAAGACCAATTGCGCGAGGTGGTGAAGTATGCTGAGGAGCGTTGTATTACCGTGATTCCCGAAGTAGAATTGCCGGGCCACGCCCTTGCGATTCTTGCCGCCTACCCCGAACTCGGTTGTACGGGTGGCCCGTATGAAGTAGAGCCTACATGGGGCATCTTTGATGATATTCTCTGCGCCGGCAACGACCAAGCATTTGACCTGCTTTGCGGGGTCATCGGTGAATTAGTGGAAATATTCCCCTCGAAGTATATCAATATCGGTGGTGATGAAGCACCAAAGACCCGTTGGGAGAAATGTCCGAAATGTCAGCAGCGCATCCGCGAGCAGGGCATCAAGGGCGATGGTACACTCTCGGCAGAGGCCAAGTTACAAGGCTATTTCACCAATCGCATGGAGCAATATGTGCAATCCTTAGGCCGTAACATCATTGGTTGGGACGAAATCATGGAGGGCGACATCTCTCCAAGCGCCACCATTCTCAGTTGGCGAGGCACGGAGGGCGGACTGAAAGCCGCAGAGGAAGGGCACGATGTAATCATGGCGCCCACTGCCTATAGTTATTTCGACTATTACCAACTTGACGAAAATAAGGAGTGGAACAAGCCATTGCTTATCGGTGGCTACGTTCCCTTAGAGAAAGTGTATGGCTACGAGCCTGTGCCCGACTCGCTGAGTGAAGATGCCAAGCGGCACATCATCGGTTTGCAGGCGAATATCTGGACGGAATACATTCCCTACCGCAGTCTGCTGCTCTATCAGATGCTGCCTCGCGCCGCTGCCCTTTGCGAAACACAATGGGTATTGCCCGAACAAAAGAAATATGATGAGTTTGTTGCCCGCGAGCGGCGTATGCTCTCCATCTACGAGCAACAAGGCTACGAATATTGCAAGAAAGCTATTGAGCAACCCGCACCTTGACAACGCAACAACGGCTGCAAACTCACTTACAGAGCTTGCAGCCGTTGCATTTATTCAGTTCGCCACGCAGACGCTTCTCCACCAAATAGTGGAGGCGGTCGCGAAGCGGTTCAAGTTGCATGTGGTCAATGACCTCATTAATGAAAGCATTCTGTAAGAGCGCACGGGCTTCCTTGAGAGAAATGCCGCGCTGCTGCATATAGAACATAGCCGCATCATTTAACTGACCAACGGTAGAACCGTGGGCGCATTTTACATCGTCGGCATAGATTTCAAGCATAGGTTGGGTGAACATACGCGCTTCACGGGTGGCAGTCAGATTCTGATTCGTCATCTGCGAAACAGTTTGCTGCGCACCATGCTCCACAAGCACTTTGCCGGCAAAAGCGCCGACAGCCTGCTCATCAAGCACATACTTATAAAGTTCATGGCTTTGGCAATGAGCGGCAGCATGGGTAATGAGCGTGTTATTATCCACATGCTGATGCTTGTCGGCAATCACACAGCCACAAAGACTGCACTCTGCCCCTTCCCCGGAGAAACGGAGGTCGGTACGATTGCGGGTAATGCCATTGTGCAGGGTTATGACATGATGGTTCACGCGGCTATTCGCCTGTTGGTCGATATAGAGATTGCTCATGCGCACATTCTTAATATGTGTCTCCTCCATGCAATAGAGGTCAAGCCGTGCATTTTCACCGACATACGCCTCAATGACCTGCGTAGTGAGGAAACGACGGTCGTCGGCTGCGTGGTCGCAGAAAAGCAGTTTTATCTCCGCACCCTCTTCCACCACAATCAGCACACGGCGGTTTGCCATCAAATCAACATCCGAGCGGAGCAGATTGATAACCTGCACGGGGCGGTCAATACGCACGTTCTTGGGAACATACACCAACAAACCATCCTGCGCAAGCATCGTATTCAATGCCGTAACCGCATCTTCGTCAGTCTTTGCCAACTTCGCGTAATATTTCCCTACGAAATCGGGAGATTTTGCGGCATAGGCAGATAGGGAATCAATGATAACACCCTCGGGCAAACGGCTCTTTGGCAATGCCTGTGCGTGGAAAGCGTCATTGACGATGAAATAGAGCGAGGTGGATAGATTGGGCACGCCACAATGGAACGCCTCTTGCAGATTGGCGGGGATATTGAGGCGATTGAGATTCACGCCGTAGTCAGGCTCGAAGAGTTTTTGTATGTCGGTGTATCTATACCGCTCCACTTTCTTCGTTGGGAAGCCCATACGACGGAAGTTTTCAAAAGCCTTGTCGCGCACTGCGTTCAGCGCATCGGCGGAAAGAGCGAAAAGCATTCCGCGCGCCTGTTCATAAAGGTCTATGTACTGCTGTTCGCTACTCATCCACTTCCGCTTTAATCCAGTCGTAACCCTTTTCCTGTATTTCCTTCGCCAACTCGGGACCTGCCGTCTTCACGATGCGCCCCTTGTAAAGCACGTGAACCACATCAGGGCGAATCATCTCCAGCAAACGGTCATAGTGGGTAATCACGATGGTGCTCGTCTCCGGGGTGCGCAACTTATTGACCCCCTCCGCCACGATGCGCATCGCATCTACATCAAGCCCCGAATCCGTCTCATCGAGAATGCGCAACGTAGGCTCAAGCATCGCCATCTGGAATATCTCATTGCGTTTCTTCTCGCCACCGCTGAAGCCTTCGTTCACCGAGCGATTGGCGAGTTTATTGTCAAGTTCCACTATCTTCTGTCTCTCGCGCATCAGTTTGAGAAATTCACCCGCCTTCATCTCCGGCAGACCGTGATATTTGCGCTTCTCGTTGATGGCGGCACGCATGAAGTTGGTCATTGACACGCCGGGGATTTCCACGGGATACTGAAACGAGAGGAACAATCCTTCGTGCGACCTATCCTCGGGCTTCATCTCCAAAAGATTCTTCCCGTTGAATATCGCTGTTCCCTCCGTCACTTCATAGAGCGGATTGCCCACAAGCACGGCAGACAGCGTTGATTTCCCTGAGCCGTTAGGCCCCATTATCGCGTGCGTCTCACCGTCGTTTATCGTGAGATTTATTCCTTTTAGAATCTCCTTGTCGCCGATTCGGGCGTGCAAGTTCTTTACTTCTAACATATCTGTCCTTCTTATTTTCTTCATCAGGCTGGTTATTGCAATAACCAGCCATCTTATTCTGCTAATCAGCCTCCTTTATCGCACCTACCCTACTGTGCCCTCAAGCGACACGCTCAGCAACTTCTGCGCCTCAACCGCAAACTCCATCGGAAGTTTCTGAATGACTTCCTTGGCGTAGCCATTGACGATAAGCCCGACCGCCTGCTCCGTGGGAATGCCCCGCTGGTTGCAGTAGAAGAGTTGGTCTTCGGAGATTTTGCTCGTCGTAGCCTCATGCTCAAAGATAGCGGTGTCGTTGTGAACATCCATATAAGGAAATGTATGTGCCCCGCAATCGGAGCCAAGTAAGAGCGAGTCGCACGAAGAGTAATTTCGGGCATTGTCAGCCGTAGCCGCCGCACGCACAAGCCCACGGTAGCTGTTCTGCGAGTGTCCCGCAGAGATTCCCTTAGAGATAATCGTCGATTTGGTGTTGCGCCCGATGTGGATCATCTTCGTGCCCGTGTCGGCTTCCTGATAGTTGTTCGTCACGGCAACGCTATAAAACTCAGCCACGGAGTTGTCGCCCCGCAACAAGCAAGAGGGATATTTCCAAGTAACCGCAGAACCCGTCTCTACCTGGGTCCAAGAGAGTTTGGAGTCAATGCCTCGCAAATCGCCCCGCTTCGTCACCAGATTCAGCACACCGCCGCGACCTTGCTCGTCACCGGGATACCAATTCTGTACGGTAGAATATTTCACTTCCGCGCGGTCCTTCACGATAATCTCCACAATCGCCGCGTGCAACTGATTCTCGTCGCGCATTGGTGCCGTACAGCCCTCAAGGTAACTCACATAAGAGTCATCGTCGGCAATAATCAGCGTACGCTCAAACTGCCCCGTGTTGCGGGCATTGATACGAAAATAACTGCTCAATTCCATCGGACAGCGAACACCCTTGGGGATATAGACGAAAGAGCCGTCGCTGAAAACCGCACTATTCAGCGCCGCATAGAAGTTGTCACGATAGGGAACGACGCTCCCAAGATATTCACGCACCAAGTCGCCATGCTCCTTGATTGCATCGCCGATGGAACAGAAGATGACACCCTTCTCAGCCAACTGCTCGCGAAACGTGGTCTTCACGCTGACCGAGTCCATAATGGCATCAACAGCCGTACCACTCAAGGCAAGCCGCTCCTCAAGGGGAATGCCCAGCTTGTTGAACGTCTTTTCCAATTCGGGGTCAATTTTGCCGTCGCCCTTCGGCTTCTTCGCCATCGGGTCAGCATAATAGGAGATGGCCTGATAATCAACGGGAGGCACGTGAACGTGCCCCCACGTCGGTTCTTTCTGCGTCTGCCAATAGCGGAAAGCCTTCAACCGGAAATCCAACATCCACTCTGGCTCACCTTTCTTTTGGGAGATGAGCCGCACGACATCTTCATTCAGACCGACGGGTATGACTTCAGTATGCACGTCAGTAGTGAAGCCGAACTCATACTTTTGTTCGGCCACCTTCCTGACGAATTCGTTCTTCTCAGGCATATCAGAGCTTCTGTTCTACCTCGATTTCCGTGAAGGTCTCGATGATGTCGCCTACCTGAATATCGTTGAAATTGACGAGGCTGATACCGCACTCCAAGCCCGTTGCCACTTCCTTCGCATCGTCCTTGTAGCGCTTCAGCGCACCGATGTTGGCAGTATGCACCACGATACCGTCGCGAATAACGCGTGCCTTGTCCTTGTTGTGAACCTTGCCTTCGGTGACAAGACCACCGGCAACCGTGCCCACCTTCGATATCTTGAACACTTGCTTCACCTCTATCTCGCCGGTGACAATTTCCTTCTTCACCTTGTCGAGCATGCCCTGCATCGTGGACTTCACCTCGTCGATAGCATCATAGATGATAGAATAGGTGTTGATTTCCACGCCCTCACGCTCTGCCAAGCGACGCGCATCGGCAGAAGGACGAACCTGGAAGCCTACGATAATCGCATCTGAAGCCGAGGCGAGCATCACGTCGTTCTCGGAAATCTGACCGACAGCCTTCGAGATGACATTCACCTGAACCTTCTCCGTGGAGAGTTTGATGAACGAGTCGCTCAGTGCCTCAATCGAACCATCGGTATCACCCTTGACGATGATGTTCAACTCATGGAACTCACCGAGAGCAATGCGGTGGGAAATATCATCCAGACCGAGCGTCTTCGTTGTGCGGAGCGACTGCTCACGCTGCAACTGTGTACGCTTGTTGGTAATGTCGCGTGCCTCCTGCTCCGTCTCCATCACGTGGAAGGAATCACCAGCGGTGGGAGCGCCATTCAGACCGAGGATGATTGCCGGCTCTGCGGGACCTGCCTTCTCGATGCGCTGATTGCGCTCGTTGAACATCGCCTTGATGCGGCCGTAACTTGTTCCAGCCACCACGATGTCTCCAATCTTCAGCGTTCCATTCGATACAAGCACCGTGGAAACATAGCCACGACCCTTGTCGAGCGATGACTCGATGATGCTTCCCGTTGCCTTTCGGTTCGGGTTAGCCTTCAAGTCAAGCATCTCCGCCTCAAGCAATACCTTCTCCAACAGCTCATCCACATTCAGACCCTTCTTCGCGGAAATCTCCTGGCACTGGTACTTACCGCCCCAGTCTTCCACGAGCAGGTTCATGTTGGCGAGGTCCTCGCGTATCTTCTCGGGATTGGCTCCCGGCTTATCTATCTTGTTGATGGCAAACACCATTGGCACGTTGGCAGCCTGTGCGTGGGCAATCGCCTCCTTGGTGGTAGGCATCACGGAGTCATCTGCCGCGATGATAATGATGGCAATGTCCGTCACCTGCGCACCACGGGCACGCATGGCGGTAAATGCCTCGTGACCCGGCGTATCGAGGAACGTAATCTGCCGACCGTCCTTCAGCTTCACGTTATAAGCACCGATGTGCTGCGTGATTCCGCCCGCCTCACCTGCAATCACGTTGGTATTGCGGATGAAGTCGAGCAGCGAGGTCTTACCATGATCGACATGACCCATCACCGTAACGATCGGAGCGCGGGAAAGCAGGTCGTTCTCATCGTCCTCTTCCTCCGTAATGGCATTCTGCACCTCTGCACTTACATACTCGGTGGTGAAACCGAATTCCTCTGCCACGATATTGATGGTTTCCGCATCAAGACGCTGGTTGATAGACACCATGATACCGATGGCCATACAAGTACCGATGACTTGATTGACCCCGACGTTCATCATTGTTGCCAACTCACTGACGGTCACGAACTCGGTCAGCTTCAGCACCTTGCTCTCTGCTGCCTGTTCCGCCATCTCTTCGTTCAGTCGTTCCTGAACGGCGTCTCGCTTCTCGCGGCGGTACTTCGCACCTTTCTTATTCTGATTCTTCAAGGTCAGGCGTGCCAGCGTTTCCTTTACCTGGCGTGCAACAGCCTCATCATCAACCTCCAGCGACTTCTGCGCAGCGCGGTTCTTTTTCTTGTTCTTACCGCCCTGCTGACCGTTATTGCCTTCGTTGAAGTTCTGACCGCCGTTCTTACCTTTATTCTTCTTGCTATTCTTGCTGTCGGCCTGATTATTAACCGCTGCCTCAATATCCACACGCTCCTTGCCACCGCGGATACGCTCGCGCTTTTTCTTCTCGCCCGTTGCTCCGCCGTGCGCCTGTGCCTGTTTCTCCTCACGCTCCTTGCGACGCTCCTCCTTTGTCTTCTTCTTCGGGCGCGTGCTCTGGTTGATGGCGTCAAGGTCTATCTTACCCAGCACGTTCACCTTCGGGGCCATCTTATTTTCGCTCTTCAGTGTGTAGATGTTATTCCCCGTGGCTTCCGGAGCGGGAGTCTCAGTAGCAGCGGGTGCTGCCGCTGGCTGCGCTGCTGCGGGTTCTTCCACCTTGGCGGGTTGCTGCGTTGTTGCCTCCGGCTTAGGCTCTGCGACCTGTGTCTGTGCAGGTGCAGGCTTGGTTACGGGAGCCGCCTTCTGTGCCGTTGTTTCCGCCGCCTCGGTCTGTATCTTCTCCACCTTGGCGGGAGCTGAAGCCTCCTGCGGCTTGGGAGTGGCGGGTTGCTGCGGCTTTGCCGACGGTGCTGTTTCCACCTTGGCGGGAGCGGGCTGCGGTTTGGGGGCAGGTTTGCCTACGCTGCCCAAGTCAATCTTCCCCAACGGTGTGAACGCCTGGCGCTCCACCTTCGGCTCGGGAGCCACCTCCTTCTTGGGTTTCTCCTTCTCTTTCTTCTTGGGGAATATCATTCCCGCCTGCGTCTTCACGTCCTTGTCACGCTTGAACTCCTTGACAAGCGCGTCGTATTGCTCGTCGGAAATCTTGGTATTGACGTTCGCGTCGTCTTTAATCTCGCCCAAACTCTTCTTGTTCTTCAGATAGTCTATCGCCGTCTGAAGACCGATGTTCAGTTCTGTTAATACTTTATTTAATCTGACACCCATTAATCTGAAATTTCAAAAGTCCTTAGTTCAGTCTTTACTCAAACTCCGCACGGAGTACACTCAGCAGATTCTCAACCGTCTCTTCCTCCAGGTCTGCCTTTTCAAGCAGCATTTCGCGCGGAGCGTTGAGCACGGCCTTGGCAGTATCGAGACCAATGGCCTTGATGGAGTCGATGACCCACTGGTCGATCTCGTCGGCAAACTCATCGAGGTAGATATCCTCGTCGGCCTCACTTTCATTGACCACGCGGTACACATCAATCGTATATTCCGTCAGCATAGACGCCAGCTTGATGTTCATACCGCCACGACCAATGGCAAGCGACACTTCCTCGGGCTGGAGATATACTTCCGCCTTGCGGTTCTCCTGGTCAAGCACGATGCTTGACACCTTCGCAGGGCTCAGCGCGCGCTGAATGAAGAGCTGCACGTTGGAGGAGTAGTTGATGACGTCAATGTTCTCATTGCACAGCTCGCGCACGATACCATGCACACGGCTTCCCTTGACACCCACGCAAGCGCCAACCGGGTCGATGCGCTCGTCGTAGCTCTCCACGGCAACCTTCGCACGGTCGCCCGGCATACGGGCAACGCGCTTGATAGTAATCAGACCGTCAGCGATTTCGGGCACCTCTGCCTCGAGCAGACGCTCCAGGAAGGCGGGACTGATACGCGACAGGATAATGCGCGGATTATTGTTCTCGTTCTGCACCTCCTTCACGATTGCCTTCACCGTTTCACCCTTGCGGTAGTTGTCGGTGGGAATCTGCTCGCCCTTCGGCAGATGAAGCTCGTTGCCCTCATCGTCCATCAGCAGAATCTCGCGCTTCCAGATCTGATAGACCTCGCCACTGACGATCATCCCGACCTTATCCTTGTACTTCTGGTAGAGCGAATCGTGCTCCAGCTCCAGAATCTTCGAGGCGAGCGTCTGGCGCAGGTTCAGAATGGCGCGGCGACCGAACTTCGTGAAGTCCACAGGTTCACTCACCTCTTCTCCCACCTCGTAGTCCGGCTCAATCTTCTGTGCGTCGGTCAGCGAGATTTCCTTGTTCTCATCCTCCACCTCGCCGTCAGCCACTACGATACGGTTGCGGTGAATCTCGAAGTCGCCCTTGTCGGGATTCACAATCACGTCGAAGTTCTCATCGGAGCCGTAAAGTTTGGCGATGACGTTGCGGAAACTCTCCTCCAGCACACTCACCAACGTGGTACGGTCAATGTTCTTCTGCTCTTTAAATTCTCCAAAGGTCTCAATCATTGTGGGACCTTTCGCTTCTTTCTTTGCTGCCATTTTTGATTTTATTTTTTATTTTTGTCTTTTCTTACTTGAACGCCAGCAGATACTTCGCGTACTTGATACTGTCCATGGAGAACACCTTGTCCACATCCACGAGCACGGGCGATTTCTTCCCTTCCAACTTCTGCTTCTCCTGCACGGTGACGGTAAAGTTCCTGCCATCTACCGACTTCAAGACGCCGCGCGTCTTCTTCCCTTCCAAGTCAAGCACTTCCACCGTGTCACCGATGTGACAGACATACTGCTGCTCCACCTTGAACGGTTGCCCGAGACCGGCACTGCCCACCTCAAGCTCATACTCGCCCAACTCGTCGCCAAGACGCTCCTGCAAGAAACGGCTCAGCTCCGCACAGTCGTCAATCCACACGCCGTCAGCGTGGTCAATCTCGATCACGATCTTGTCGTCAGCACCAAAGTTAATGTCCACAAGGAAATAGTCGTTGCCCTGCAACCACTCTCCCACCAATGCCTGAATTGTCTCTTTGTTAATCATTTATCGTCTATTAAAAATATCGAAAAATGAGGAACTCTTTCGAGCCCCTCATTCCGCTGAACAGGTGCAAAAGTAAGCATTTTCCCTTAAACCACCAAATTTTTTAGGAAAAACTTCCGTCTTGCCCCGCATTTTCAATGAAATAACCGCATAAAAGGGTCACGGCGTGAGCAGTTTCCGGTACTCGTCGGGATTCTGCAACAGTCGCTCCGCCTCCTTCACCTGCTTGTCGTAATTGAGGCTCGCCTCTATCACGCCCGCCTGATAGTAATACACGGAGATAATCTCCTGCTCCACCACCTGCCGAATAGCCTGCTCATGACGGTCAAGGGCGAAAGCCACGTCGTGGTTGAGTTTCGACTCCAATTCGTCGAAGGCGGGTTTGGCTGCCTCATAGTAGCCCTCGAACTTGGCGGTCTTCACCAACTCTGCAAACTGCTTCTTGCTGACAGGGTCGTAGGTAAAGCCTGTGGTAATCACGCGCTCCTTGAACGCTTGCCAGTCGGCATCTGAAAGGTGGAACTCCGCCGCAGGCGCTATCGTCGGGTGCTTGGCAACATAGTCCACCACATAGTCGAACATTACCTCCGTCGAGTCCTGACCGGTAGCCGAAAGATAGAACACAATATTGGGAATCGTGTCCATCCGCACTTCCACGTCGGGCTTGATACCTCCGCCGTCGCGCACCTCTCGCCCGTTGCGGGTGTGGAACACCTTCGTCAGCGAGTCGGGAATGTGCTCGCGGTAGCCGCCACCGCTGTGCCTGTAGTTGATTGCCTGAATGCACCGACCGCTCGGGATGTAGTATTTCGAGGTTGTCACTTTCAAGTTCGTATTGTACGGCAGGTCGATGGGCATCTGCACAAGTCCTTTCCCATACGTGCGCGTACCTAATATTATTCCTCTGTCAAGGTCTTGCAGTGCCCCGCTGGTGATTTCGCTCGCACTGGCACTTTCGTCGTTTACGAGCACCACGATGGGCATCACCGTGTCTATCGGCTCCACCCGCGTCTTGTACTCCTTGTTCGCCTGGCGCACCTTGCCACGGTTCTCCACGACGGTCACGCCCTTCGGCAGCCAGAGATTCAGAATGTCCACCGCCTCCTGCTCCGAGCCGCCCCCGTTGGCGCGCAGGTCGAATATCAGCGAGGTTGCCCCCTGCTTCTTCAAGTCTATCATCGCGCGCCGCACGTTCTGGGAACAGTCCTCGGTAAACGAGTTCAGATTGATGTAGCCGACACCTCCCGCACGCATCCCGTAGTAAGGCAGTTCCGGCAGTTTGATGTTCTTGCGGGTAATCTTAAACTGCAAGGTCTTGCCCGTCGAGGGGCGCAGCACCTTCAGCACGAAACTCGTGCCCGGCTCACCGCGCAGGTGTTCACTCACGTAGTTCACCGTCTTGTCCTCCATCCCCTGGTCGTCGATGCTCAGGATGATGTCGCCCTTCCTCAGTCCCGCCTCGGCGGCAGGCATGTCTGCATAAGGCTCGTCGATGACGACGCGGTCTAAGCGCTGGTGCTTCCTCACCAACGCACCGATACCCGCATACTTGCCCGTCAGCATCATGCGCAGTTCCTGCTGGTTGTCCTCCGCGTAATACTTCGTATAGGGGTCAAGGCTGCGGAGCATAGCGTCAATGCCCGTGCCGATGGTCTCCTTCGGATTGAGCGTATCAACGTAGAGCAGCTCAAGGCTCTTGTATAGCTGATTGAAGATGTCAAGGTTCTTTGCCACCTCGAAATTATGGTCTTTGCTCTTCTGGGCCGGCACAGGCAGCACCGAGACAAACAGCAAGAGAAACGGGACTACGTATCTTTTCATATCTTACGATTGATTAGGATTTGCGGGCACAAAATTACATCATTATCCCAAGAAATCACCCTTTTCCCGCCATTTTTTATAAAAAAACCGCACGGCAGAGAAATTTTTCGCCGAAAAGTTTGGTGGTTTCATTTTTTCGCCGTACTTTTGCACCCGCTTACAAGCACTGCTTCAGTAGCTCAGTTGGTTAGAGCACCTGACTGTTAATCAGGGGGTCGTT
>JAFLSG010000042.1 GCA_022511065.1 Prevotella sp. | reverse complement strand
AACTGCCCGAAGCGTTCAATCCCGAGCGTTGCCTCTTCGGGCTGCATCTGCTTGCGGGGGACAAAAAGCATGTGGCGGTGGTGGAATCGGAGAAGACTGCGGTCATCATGTCGGAGGCGATGCCGCAGTATATCTGGTTGGCGGCGGGCGGGCTGAGCATGCTATCGGCAGAGAAACTGCTGCCACTGCAAGGGCGGCGCGTGGTACTGTTCCCCGACACAGACCCTGACGGCAAGGCATACGCTGCATGGCAGCGCGTGGCGGAGGAGGCATCGGAGCAGATGCAGCAGCCGATACATGTCAGCCGCCTGCTCGAAGACCATGCAACGGATGCGCAGAAGGCAGCGAAGATTGACATCGTAGATTTCCTGTTCTGGGGTTGAATGCGCCCCGAAAGGAGGCTGCAAACGATGCGAAAAGAGCCTCCAAACGGGTTGAAATCAGCCTCCAAACGATGCGTTTGCAGCCTTCAAACGAAAAGCATCAAAATGGAAAAACAAAACGAAAGAAATAAACGAATGAAAGCAATGACAAGACAGCAACTCGCAGCTTGTGCGGGCGTAAGCGCAAGGACGCTGAACAACTGGCTGCGCCCCTATCGGCGGAAACTCCGCGCGATGGGCATGCCCGACGGCAAGCAAACACTTCCACCCAACATTGTGGAATGGATTACACGGCGTTTCTGCATCGACATCGGGCGGCATACGGATTGAAAACAGCCTCCAAACGAGCGTTTGAAGCCTTCAAACAAAAAGCTTCAAAATGGGAAAACAAAAACTGACTCAGGTTAGAAAGTATAAGTAAATCCGACGGAACTATACTCCTTAAACTGCCAATAGCCCAAGTCGCTGTCGTAAAGACCGGCATCGTCGAAGCGCGGGAAGAGGAAGAGATTGGCGGAGATATACTTGGAGACACGAAGCTCGAAGGTGTTCTCCCACTCTATCTCTGCGCGCTCGTAAGATGTGAAGGCATAGAAGCGGGACTTCCACGTGACGTTATCGTTCAGCTTCCAGGTAAGGTCGGCAGTCACCTGCGAACCGAAGTCGAGCAGCGAGTGCTTACCCGCCTCAATACCGTAGCTCGGTCCCAATGCCACACGCCCCACGTAGCGATAGTTAGCGGCAAACGGAGAGAGGTTCACGGTTCCCTTCAGCCGCTTGTCGAAAGCCTCCACCTTATAATCCATACCGATACCCAAGTTCAGGTTGAACGGTGACATGAAGTCGGAATACACCGACGGGTCGTTGGCCTTCAGACCGCGCGTAAACTGGGTGTAGGCTATCATCTGGATGGTGTAGTACCAATGCTTGGCGGCTTCGAGACCTACCTTGCTCGTCAGACGAATCAGGTCTTCGTTGGCCTTGAACTTGTGGAGCGAGTCGGTGCGTGAACGGAGGAAACCGAGTTTCATCTCCAACTTGTTGTCCCACTTCCACTTGTTCTTGTTGTCGAAATTAGCCTCAAGGGTGAGCGCAGCCACCATCGAATAGTTGCTTTCTCCACCTTTGTGCCAGTTGCCCGAAACGTAGTTCTGCATAAACTGCGCAAAGCCGTCGCCCTTCGTCGTCCAGAACTTCGGCTTCTGCACCATCACGCCGACGGGCGCATCGTCGGGCACATCGATGACCGGCGCATCTACTCTCTCCGTCAGTTCCACCCGGTTCTCTATCACCTCATTCACATCCTCGCGAATCGTTCCGGCTTCTTGAAGCTCCGACTCCGTGGCACTCACCAAGTCGGGGCGGGTCAGATAGACATTCAGCAATGCCTCGTCCACAGCGTCAGACACGGCATCCTTGCCCGTCGCAGTTGAATCAATGGACAAGGACTTATCAGCCACATCATGATAGAACGTAAGTGGCGCAAACAGACGATAATAACGCCCGTCGATGCTATCGTTGGGCAGGGCAGCACTCGCCCAAAGGGCGGAAAACGCCGCGGATAAGAATACTAATCTTTTCATAACTGGGTGCAAAGATACAAAAAAATTTGTTTGTTTGCCCGTTTTTGTGTAATTTTGCACCTTGATTTATTGTGAGCATATAATACATATAGCAATATATAATGGCAGAAACAAAGTACATTTTCGTCACCGGCGGTGTGGTTTCATCGCTTGGTAAAGGAATTATCTCGTCAAGTATCGGCAAACTTCTGCAAGCGCGTGGCTACAACATCACGATTCAGAAGTTCGACCCATACATCAACATCGACCCCGGTACGCTGAACCCCTATGAGCACGGAGAGTGCTACGTGACGGTGGATGGTATGGAGACCGACCTCGACCTCGGACACTACGAGCGGTTCACGGGCATTCAGACCACCAAGACGAACTCGCTGACCACGGGCCGCATCTACAAGGCGGTGATTGACAAGGAGCGCCGAGGCGACTATCTTGGCAAGACGATACAGGTGGTGCCTCACATCACCGACGAAATCAAGCGCAACGTGAAGTTGCTCGGACAGAAATATCACTACGACTTCGTGATTACCGAGATTGGCGGCACCATCGGTGACATCGAGAGTGCGCCGTTCTTGGAGGCCATCCGCCAGTTGCGTTGGGAACTGGGCAAGAACGCCATCAACGTCCATCTGACGTATGTTCCCTACTTGAAGGCGGCAGGGGAATTGAAGACCAAGCCCACGCAGCACTCCGTCAAGGAACTGCAAGCAATGGGTATTCAGCCAGACATCCTCGTGCTGCGCACGGAGATGCACCTGAACGAGGGCATCTTGAAAAAGGTGGCATCGTTCTGCAACGTGGATCCAGATTGCGTCATCCAGAGCGAGGACCTGCCGAGCATCTATGAGGTGCCCGTGAATATGCAGAAGCAGGGGCTTGACGCCGCCATCCTCCGCAAACTCAGTCTGCCCGTGGGCGAGACTCCCGCGCTCGGTCCCTGGAGGAGTTTCTTGGAGCGACGGAAGAAGGCAACGGAAGAAGTGCATATCGGACTCGTGGGCAAGTACGACCTGCAAGATGCCTACAAGAGCATCCGCGAGAGCCTTTCACAGGCGGGTGTCTATAACGACCACAAGACGGTGCTTACCTTCATTAACTCGGAGGACATTACCGAGGAGAACGTGGCCGAGAAGTTGAAGGGGCAAGACGGCATCGTCGTCTGCCCGGGCTTCGGAAGCCGCGGCATCGAGGGCAAGATTGTGGCAGCCCACTACACCCGCACGCACGACATCCCCACCTTCGGCATCTGCCTCGGTATGCAGATGATTGTCATCGAGTTCGCCCGCAACGTGCTTGGCTATGCCGATGCCAACAGTCGCGAGATGGACGAGAAGACGATGCACAACGTCATCGACATCATGGAGGAGCAAAAGACGATTACCGACATGGGAGGCACGATGCGACTGGGTGCCTACGAGTGCGTGCTTCGTCAGGGCAGCCGTGTGCTCGACATCTATAAGGAGGAGCATATTCAGGAGCGCCACCGCCACCGCTATGAGTTCAACAACACCTATCTGACGGAATACGAGCGTAATGGCATGCAATGCGTAGGACGCAACCCGGAGAGCGACCTTGTGGAAATCGTGGAGATTCCCGGTTTGAAGTGGTACATCGGCACGCAGTTCCATCCCGAGTACCAGTCCACCGTATTGAAGCCCCACCCGCTTTTCCTCGACTTTGTGAAAACAGCAATAGCAAACAAGAAATAAGAAGAAATAATGAATAAGGACACGATTATCGGCTTCGTCCTCATCGCCTTGGTGCTGATTGGCTTCAGTTGGTACAATCAGCCGTCGGCAGAGCAGATTGAAGCCGCACGCAAACAGGACAGCATCGCCACGGCGCTCAGGGATAACGCCGCCAAGAAGCAGCAGGCCGACGAGGCTGCACGCAGGGCACAGGCAGAGGCAGCCGCACTAAACGACTCCAACGCCCTCTTCTTCTCCGCCTTGAAGGGCGAGAGCAAGCCCATCGTACTGAAGAACGAGAAGGTGGAACTGACCTTTTCCACCAAGGGCGGTGCCATCAGCAAGGCCATCATCAAGGACTTCGAGGATGTGAACGACAAGATGGGTGTGACGCTTTTCGACGAGAAGACCCAGCAGATGAACTTCATGCTTGCGGGCAAGAATGAGAACATCATCACGCAAGACTTGTATTTCACGCCCTCCAACGTATCTGACTCCACCGTCACGATGACGGCACAGGCAAGCAACGGCGGTAGCCTCGTGCTCGACTACAAGTTGGGCAAGGACTATCTTTTGCACTTCACCGTGCAGGCCAATGGGCTTAGCGGCATCTTCGCCCCCAACTACAAGGAGATGGACATCGAGTGGAACGACCTCGCACGTCAGCAAGAAAAAGGCTTCATGTTCGAGAACCGCTACTCCACCCTCACCTATAAGGAGAAGAATGGCGGCACGGACTACCTGAGCGAGACATCGGAGAAGATAGACGAGAAGGTAGAGGAAACGCTCGATTGGGTGGCATTCAAGAATCAGTTCTTCTCCGCCGCCCTGATAGCGAAGGACGACTTCGCCGCCAATTCACTGATGACGAGCATCCCGCAACAGAAAGGCTCGGGCTATCTGAAGCAGTTCGGTGCAAAGCTCAAGACAGCATTCGACCCGTCGGGCGTCCGTCCCTCCGAGTTTGAGATGTATCTTGGTCCCAATGACTTCCGCCTGATTAAGAGGGTGGAGGAACAGAGCACATTCGGCAAAGACCTCGACCTCGAGCAGCTTGTTTGGCTCGGCTGGCCGCTCTTCCGCATCATCAACCGCTGGTTCACGCTCTACCTCTTCGACTGGCTCACCTCGTGGGGCTTCTCCATGGGAATAGTTCTTATTCTGATAACATTGCTCCTTAAGGCGATAACATTCCCGATGGTGAAAAAGAGCTATATGTCGAGTGCCAAGATGCGCGTGCTGAAACCGAAACTCGACGAGGCGACAAAGCAATACGACAAGCCCGAGGACCAGATGAAGAAGCAGCAGGAGATGATGAGCCTCTACTCCAAGTATGGGGTCAGCCCACTCAGCGGCTGTCTGCCCATGCTGATACAGATGCCCATCTGGATTGCGATGTTCAACTTCGTGCCTAACGCCATCCAGTTGCGCCGTCAGGCTTTCCTCTGGATTGACGACCTCTCGACCTACGACCCCATCGTGGAATGGAATGCCAACATCTGGGGCATCGGCGACCACTTGTCGCTCACCTGTATTCTCTTCTGCGTGTCCAACGTGCTCTACTCCTACATGACCATGCGCCAACAGCGCGATCAGATGGTGGGCGCACAGGCGGAGCAGATGAAGATGATGCAGTGGATGATGTATCTCATGCCCGTGATGTTCTTCTTCATGTTCAACGACTACTCGAGCGGATTGAACTTCTACTACTTCATCAGCCTCTTCTTCTCTGCCGCCATCATGTGGCTGCTCCGCAAGACGACCAACGATGAGAAGCTGCTTGCTGCCCTTGAAGCGAAATACCAGGAGAACAAGAACAATCCAAACAAGAAGACGAGCGGACTTGCCGCACGCTTGGAGGCAATGCAGAAACAGGCAGAAGAATTGCAGCGCCAACGTATGAACCAACAGAAGAAATAAGTAAGAATGGATATGAAGAGATTACTAACCGCTATTGCCATAATGCTCCTTGCGGGGGCTGGCAACGTAAACGCACAAGACGACGTGAAAATCGGAAAGCAGAACCTGAAATTAGAAAGTAACCTGATGACCCCAGAGGCACTATGGGCAATGGGGCGCATCGCCTCCGCCGAGGCAAGTGCCGACGGGAAGCTGATAGTCTATCAGGTGGGATATTATAGCGTGAAGGCGAACAAGAGTCAGCAGAAAATCTGCGTCATCAAGGCAGATGGTTCAAACAATCAGACGCTGACCACCGGCTCAAAGAGTGAGACCGACCCTACTTGGGTAAACGGGCGCATTGCCTTTCTCACCGGCGGGCAACTCTGGACGATGAATGCTGACGGTACGGACCGCAAGCAGATTTCCAACACGACGAAGGACATCGAGGGCTTCAAGTTCTCGCCCGACGGTAGCAAGGTGATTCTGCTCCATTCCCTCGACTTCAACGAGATTATCAAGAAGAATCCCGATGACCTGCCCAAGGCTACGGGGCGCTTGGTGACGGATTTGATGTACCGCCACTGGGATCACTACGTAGAGTCCATCCAACACCCCTTCGTGGCTGATGTGACCGACGAGGGCATCAAGGACGGCGTGGATATCCTCGAGGGCGAGCCTTACGAGTGTCCGATGGAGCCTTTCGGCGGCATTGAGCAGTTGGCTTGGAGCCCCGACTCAAAGAGCATTGCCTACACCTGCCGTAAGAAGACGGGCGTGAACTATGCTATCTCCACCGATTCCGATATCTATTTATATAATATAGGTACGCGCGAGACGAAGAACCTCTGCAAGCCCGAGGGCTACGTGGAACCGGCTATTGACCCGTCCAAGACGATGAAGTATCAGGCGGTGAACGCGGAGGAGAATCTTCAGAACAACGTAGGCTACGACCAGAATCCCCAATTCTCGCCCGACGGCAAGTATGTGGCATGGACTTCCATGCTCCGCAATGGCTATGAGGCTGACCGCAACCGCCTCTGCCTCTACAACTTAGAGACTGGCGAGAAGCAATATCTTACGGAGCAGTTCGACTCCAACGTGGATGGTTTCTGCTTCTCCAACGACCCGAAGGATGCATTCATCTACTTCATCGGCGTGTGGCACGGTTGCGTGAATATGTACTCCACCACGCTGACGGGCGAGGTGAAGCAACTCACTGAGGACTGGGCTGACTGGACGAGCATCGCCAACGCAGGCAATACCAAGCAGTTGCTTGCCATCCGCCAGAGCATTTCCGCTCCGAGCGACATCTACCTCGTAACACCCGGAAAGAAGGAGACGAAAATCAAGCAGGTGACGTTCGAGAACAAGCACATCACCGACCAGCTTACCCTCGGCAGGGTACAGCAGCGTTGGGTGAAGACGAGCGACGGCAAGGAGATGCTCACGTGGATCATCCTGCCCTCCAACTTCGACCCTGAGAAGAAATATCCCACCCTGCTCTTCTGCGAGGGCGGTCCTCAGAGTCCTGTATCACAATTCTGGAGCTATCGCTGGAACTTCCAGATCATGGCTGCCAATGGCTACATCATTGTGGCTCCCAACCGCCGCGGTCTTCCCGGCTTTGGTCAGGAGTGGTTAGAGGAAATCTCAGGCGACTGGACGGGTCAGTGCATGAAAGACTATCTCGCCGCCATCGACGATGCCGCCGAGAATCTTCCCTACGTGGATAAGGACAGACTTGGTGCCGTGGGCGCGTCCTTCGGCGGCTTCTCCGTGTATTACCTCGCAGGTCATCACAACAAGCGCTTCAAGGCGTTCATCTCTCACGACGGTGCGTTCAACCTTGAATCAATGTACACCGATACCGAGGAAGTGTTCTTCTCCAACTGGGAGTACGACGATGCTTTCTGGAACAAGGACCAGACCGCCAATGCCACGCGCACCTACGAGTATTCTCCGCACAAGTTCGTGGACAAGTGGGACACCCCCATCCTCTGCATCCACGGCGAAAAGGATTATCGTATCGTCTATAACCAGGGCATGGGCGCGTTCAACGCCGCCCGCCTGCGCGGCATACCCGCCGAACTGCTCATCTTCCCCGATGAGAACCACTGGGTGCTGAAGCCCCAGAACGGCGTGCTATGGCAGCGCACCTTCTTCAACTGGCTCGACCGCTGGCTGAAATAAACTCAACGACAAACCATAAATAAAAACGAAATACATTAAAAAACTAAAGTCATGTCACAGACAATCAACAAGACATTGCGTGATTCCGCGGCCATGCGCTGGACAGCCCTTCTGCTCCTTGCGATGACCATGTTCTGCGCCTACATTTTCGTGGATATCCTCTCACCCATCAAGGATCTCATGCAGGACACCCGCGGATGGGACTCCACTGCCTTCGGCACGATGCAAGGTTCGGAAACGTTCCTCAACGTGTTCGTGTTCTTCCTTATCTTCGCCGGTATCATCCTCGACAAGATGGGCGTGCGCTTCACCGCCGTCCTCTCCGGTTTCGTCATGCTCACCGGTGCCCTCATCAAGTGGTATGCCGTGAGCGAAGCGTTCATCGGTAGCGGTGTGGAGACATGGTTCACCAACAACCTCAACTACATCCCCATCTTCGATGAGCTTGGCGTGTCACCCTTCTACCTCGGCATGCCCGCCTCGGCAAAGGTTGCTGCACTCGGATTCATGATCTTCGGATGCGGATGCGAGATGGGAGGCATCACCGTGAGCCGTGGTATCGTGAAGTGGTTCAAGGGTCGTGAGATGGCGCTCGCCATGGGCTCCGAGATGGCACTCGCCCGCATGGGTGTCGCCACCTGCATGATATTCTCCCCCTTCTTCGCCAAGTTGGGCGGCTACATCAGCGTGTCGCGCTCCGTGGCTTTCGGTGTGGTTCTGATGTGCATCGCCCTGATGATGGCAATCATCTATTTCTTCATGGATAAGAAGCTCGATGAGCAGACAGGCGAGGCAGAGGAGAAAGACGACCCGTTCAAGGTGAGCGACATCGGCAAGATTCTCACCGACGGTGGTTTCTGGCTCGTAGCTTTGCTCTGCGTGCTCTACTACTCCGCCATCTTCCCCTTCCAGAAGTATGCCGTGAACATGCTCCAGTGTAATCTCTCACTGACTGCACCCGCCGAGGACTCTTTCTGGGCAAGCTCGTCGGTTACCATCGTCCAGTATGTCATCATGATTATCGTAGCCGTGTTCGGCTTCGCCAGCAACTTCCAGAAGGTGAAGCTTCGCCGCTATATCCTGCTCGGTATCTCGATTGCCGCGCTCATCACCTATTGCTACATGGGCTACATGCGCCAGTCGGCTGAGTCCATTTTCGCTGTGTTCCCGCTGCTTGCGGTGCTGATTACCCCGATACTGGGCAACTATCTCGACCACCACGGCAAGGCTGCATCAATGCTCATCCTCGGTTCCGTGCTGCTCATCGCATGCCACCTCACGTTTGCCTTCGTGCTGCCCCTCTTCAAGACCAACGCCGTGGCAAGCATCTGCATCGCCTACGCCACCATCCTCGTGCTCGGTGCTTCGTTCTCGCTCGTGCCCGCCTCGTTGTGGCCCAGCGTTCCTAAGCTCGTCGATGCGAAGGTCATCGGCTCTGCCTACGCCCTCATCTTCTGGATTCAGAACATCGGACTCTGGCTCTTCCCGATATTCATCGGCAAGGTACTTGACCACACGAACCCCGGCGTCACCGACCCGACAAAGCTCGACTACACCACTCCGCTCGTGATGCTCGCCAACCTCGGCGTGGCAGCCCTCATCCTCGGCTTCATCCTGAAGGTGGTAGATAAGGAGAAGGGACTCGGATTGGAAGAACCCAACATCACGAAGGAATAATCACGTATGGCATCAGCCGTAGCCCGCAGGCTCAACGACTCACCCTTCGCAAGATGGACCGTGCTCATCATCGTGGCAACAGCCATGATGATGGGCTATTTCGTGAACGACGTGATGTCACCCCTCGAGACGCTCCTCGAACTGCCGAGAGAGCAGGGAGGGCTCGGCTGGACACCCGCCGACTACGGTTTCTTCTCAGGCTCCAGCGGACTAATCAACGTCTTTCTGCTGATGCTCTTCTTCTCTGGTCTGATACTCGACCGCATGGGCATCCGCTTCACCGGCATACTCGCCTGCTCGCTGATGGTCATCGGCACGCTCGTCAAGTTTTACGCCGTCACTACCCCGTTTCCCGCCTCCACCTTTGCCTTCTTCGGCACGGAGCTGTCCGTCTCGGCGGCATGGGCAAGTCTCGGCTTCGCCATCTTCGGCGTGGGCTACGAGATGACGGGCATCACCGTCTCCAAGGCGATGGTACGGTGGTTCACCGGTCATGAACTCGCCCTCGCGATGGGCATCCAGTTGGCGATGGCACGCCTCGGCACGGCAGCCGCACTCAGCATCTCCGCCCCGATTGCCCGCCATTTCTCACTCCCTACACCGTTGCTCGTCAGCCTTGCCTTCCTCCTCATCGGCCTGCTGGCCTTCCTCGTCTTCTGCGTAATGGATAAGCGGCTTGATGCTGAACTTTCGGAAACTATAGAAACCTCTGCAACATCCGAAGCCGCCGAAACCTCCGACGAATTCCGCTGGAGCGACATCGGCATGACCCTCCGCAACCCCGGTTTCTGGCTGATAACCCTCTTCTGCGTGCTGTTCTATAGCGCCGTCAGCCCCTTCCTAAAGTTCTCCACGAAGCTGATGATACTCAAATACGGCGTGGATGCTGACATCGCCGGCATCTTCTCCTCCATCGCCCCCTTCGGCACGATGCTGCTCACCCCCCTGTTCGGCGCCGTCTATGACCGCCACGGCAAGGGCGTCACGCTCATCATCACTGGTGCCGCCATGCTCGCCTTTGTCCATTTCGGTTTCTCCCTGCCCATCCACGGCAGTGCGGTAGCCATCACCCTCATGGTCGTGCTCAGCATCGGCTACTCCCTCGCACCCGCCGCCCTCTGGCCCTGCGTACCGAAGATTATCCCCTTGAAGTGCCTCGGCACCGCCTACTCCATGATTTTCTTCATCCAGAACTTCGGACGCGCCATCATCCCCATGCTCGTGGGCCGCGCCAACGAGACCGACCCCTCCTACACCACCTCCATGCTCATCTTCGGCTTCACCGCCCTGGGTGCCGTACTTGTCGCCGTCGCCATGCTCTACATCGACCGCCGCAAAGGCTACGGCCTCCAGTTGCCAAATATCAGCAAGCAATAAGACTATGAACAGAATCGTCCGCCCTATCCTCTGCAATCTCCCGCTCTTCCTGATTTCCATCGTATTGTTAGGAGCGTTCGATGTTGCTTATCACCAGCATCTGTTCCATGAGAATGATGCGGCAGGGCTTTTCGCCGCCTATGGCGAGATGATTTTGTTCGCCTATCTCATCTGCCTTGTCTCCACGCTCCTGCGCAGAATCCACCTGAAGGTGCTTTTCTATACGATTCTCCTTGCGGTTTATATCGTCAATTTCTACCTGCGTTTCGCCTTCTGCACCGACATTTCCCCCAAGATTCTGCTGCTGCTCTTCGAGACTAACGCCAAAGAAGTCTCAGGCTTCTTCCGTACTTATTTTATGACAAGCGCGATGTATAAGACCATCGGCGCACTCGTTGTGCTTACGGCCCTGATTCTTATAGGCGAGCATTTCCGTGAGCGCATCAGCCGGCTCGTCAGCCGTCGTCCGCTTTTCTCCTGGTGTGCCGCCATCATGCTTCTCGTGGGTATCGTCGGAGGAAGTAGCGCCTTCGTTCGCTACTGGGGACTTATCAGATGCCATAACACCTTCGAGACCGAGCGGTGGATTATGAAGATTCCCTTCCGCAAAGGTATGCCTATGCCTAATCTCTGCTACTCCTTGGAAACCATCCGTATGTCCGGACAGGATCTCTACCGTATGATTGATGCAACGAAGGCAAGTCTCGCCAACGTGACGCTCACGGAAAGTGACTCACTGAACATCGTGCTCGTCATCGGCGAGTCATACAACAAATACCACGCAAGCCTGTACGGGTATTACCTTGACACCACCCCCTACCAGTGTGAGGCGCAGGATGCGGGAAACCTGATAGCTTTCAACCGAGTGAAGGCACCGCACAATATGACTAGCATCGTGCTGAAGAACGTGTTCTGCTGCAATGACATCCACGAGGACGAAAAGTGGTTTGACTCTCCCTTCTTCCCCGCTATGTTCAAAAAGGCAGGATATGACGTGTGGATGTGGGACAACCAGTATCAGTGGGATCAGAACGCCGCATGGGCATTCACACTCAACTCTATCCTGTTCAACGACTCCATCAGCAAGATGTCCTACACAGCCATCAACCCGGAAGGTTTCCCCTACGACGACGGACTCATATCCTCCTTCGGCGACAATGAACTGAAACGCACAGGGAAGCACAACCTAATCATCTTCCACTTGGGCGGTCAGCATTTTCTCGCAAAGAACCAATATCCCGACGATGCAGAGCACAACGTGTTCTCCGCGAAGGATGTCAAGGACTCCGCCACCTACCTAACCCAGGAGAGTCGGCAGCGCATTGCGGAATACGCTAACGCAACGCGATACAACGACGAGGTCATCCACCATATCATGCAGCTCTTCCAAGACACAAACACCCTCCTCATCTATTTCCCCGACCACGGAGAGGAAGTCTATGACTATCGCGACTTTTACGGGCGGCAGATACTGGGTGAAGACAGGATTACCGACCAATTGATCAAGTATCAGATGGAAATCCCGTTCATCATCTGGTGCTCCAACAAGTGGAAGGCCTCCCACGAGGCACTATGGAACGACCTTGCCAATGCCATCGACAAGGACTTCACCACAGACAAGCTCTGCCATATGCTTTTCCGTTTGGGAGGCATCAAGACCGACATTTACCGCCCCTCGCTCGACTTGTCAAGTCCCGAATACACCGCGCCCACTAAGACCTACAACATGCTCGCGCTTTAATCCCTTTTCTCCCACGTTTGGCAAGCATACCACAATACTATTTCAACATTTCAAAGAACGCTTGTCGTGCTTGCCAAAGGCTATGCCCTTAGGCAGCATTCACGCATGCAAAGGTACAACACCATGTCGGAGATTCCAAGAAAAGTGTGTCTATGTCATAGGTACACTTTTAACCTTTCGTAACATCTTTTTAATTCCTTTTACGCCGTGGGAGGGGGTAAAGAGAGGGGGACTATAGGGGGAGAGTTTTGGGGGAGGGCAAGCCTCCCCCGCTTTTAGGGGCCCTTTACAGGGCCCCGTACGTTAAGCTTTAATGCGTGTGCGTGTATGCACACGCGCGTTGGCGTATAGGCTGGTGCGTAGTCGTAGCGCGCACCCGTATAGGGGTGCGCAAACCCGTCCGTGCCCGCATGCTCGCGCATAAACGCCCGCGCGTATACGCACAAACAAGCACCCGCAGACAACTACCCGCCATTGCCGTTCAAAGGAATGCTTCGCATCATGTAAAGGAATGCTTTCTATACCTGTATGCAAAGCATCCCTTTCCCTCATGCCAATGCTTCCTTTATCACACGCAGATGCCTCTTTTACCACAAAGAAAGCATCCCCATAAGATAGAGTTTAGGCAAAGAATTTAGACGGAAGACTCATGTGATTCTCATAATTCCGATATAGGTGAAATTTTGGTTAATTCTCTGTAACCAATTGTGTATCAACCGTTTTTTATACTGGTTAATTTTAGGTTAATTCTTTTTCTCGTTTTTTCTTTTCGATTCCACTGAAAAATAGTATTTTTGCCGTGATTTATAAACCATCGAATAAATTCAAGAGTATGAAAAAGTATTATTTACTTGGGTTTCTTTTAATGTTGCTCATCATTTCCTGTGACGATGAGAATATGCCCACTGTTATTGAAATGGAAGACTACTATGAGTTCCCTGTGGGAAGAAATAGTAAGATTGCGATAAAGGGTGGTAGCGGTGATTATCAAATAACCGTAGCTGACACTTCCGTCTTACATGTCTCGTGCGAAAAAGCAGACCAACTGATAGTAACCCCAACCTCCAAAGGAGAAACAAATTTCACAGTCTATGACAACAAAACAGGAGCTGTGGCAGGAGCAACCATTAAAATTGTTGATTCGTATTATTGCTTTGCCATAGGAAATCCCGCAAGAGTTCCCTTCCTTTCAGGCGAGTATTTGTTTCTTCTGCAAAACGAGTCTAAAGACTTGTATTTATTTGACAAAGACTTAAACTTGTTGGATAAAGGAAACCACCTATGGGGAAAGTCTGAGCGATGTTTTACTTTGGCTATCCAGTTTGACAAAGAACACTATGGCTATAAGAATTTAGATCTGGAAATTACAAGTGGAGCATTGTGGCTGGCTGATATGTTTTTCTCTAATCAAAGTCCCCAATCAAAAACAGGCAGCACAAGAGAGATAGCACCCACCGTAATAAACGCTATTAATGATGAGACAGGAATTGAGTATTATTTTGCATTAAAAGACAAAACCTTTCCGTATTCAATACTCAAATAAATCCGAGCTGATTTCACCACCCATTTTGACCATTAAGCCCCAATAACGATTAGCAACGAGACGCGCCTAAAAAAGGGATAATGTCAATCAGAAACTAAGGAGTTCCTGATAGATGCGCTGGACGGGGAGGCCCATTACATTGTAGTAGCTGCCGTGGAGACCGCAGACGCCGATGTAGCCTATCCACTCCTGGATGCCGTAGGCACCTGCCTTGTCGAGGGGGTGGTAATGGGTGATGTAGTAGTTGATTTCCTCGTCGGAGAGGGGCTTGAAGGTGACATCGGTGGTGACGGAGAAGCGGGCTTCACGGGCGGAGGTGAGGAGGCAGACGCCGGTGGTGACCTGATGGGTCTTGCCGCTCAACAAGCGGAGCATCCTACGGGCATCGGCATCATTGGCGGGCTTGCCGAGGATGGTGTCGCCCACGATGACCACGGTATCGGCGGTGATAATCAGCTCGTCGGGTGACATCGTGGCGCGGTAGGCTTCTGCTTTCTTGCCGGCGATGTAGAGTGCCGTCTCGGCAACGGGCAGTGAGGGAGGATAGGACTCGTCGATGCCGCTCAGTACGCGCACTTCATAAGGGAAGCCAAGCCCTGCAAGCAGTTCGCGGCGGCGGGGGGAGTTGCTTGCCAGGATGACGCGGTATTTCTCTATATTGGGTAGCATACGCTCAACAGGATTAAATTACATAGTATGTGCGCTCAGAAACATACGTTCTTAACATACGCTCACCAGCCGAATGCCTTTGCGTTCATCACCCACTTGCCCTGTGCGCGGAGCACTTGCTCGATGACATCGCGACCGCAACCGTGACCACCGAGACGGTCGCTGACATAGAGGCTCACCTCTCTGACTTCGGGGCAGGCATCCTTGGGGCAGACGGGACATCCCACGCGGCGCATAATCTCAAGGTCGGGGATATCGTCGCCCATATACATCACCTCGTCGTCGGTCAGTCCGTATTTCGCAAGCAGACGCTCGTAGGCCTCAATCTTGACGGAGCAGCCCATAAAGATGTCCTCCACGCCGAGACCTTCATAGCGCAGGCGTACGCTCGCGGTGTTGCCGCCGGTGATGATGGCGATGCGCAAGCCGAGCTTCATTGCCAACTGGATGGCATAGCCGTCCTTGATGTTCACCGTGCGCAGGGGCTCGCCCTCGATGCTGAGGGTGATGGTCTCAGCACTGAGCACACCATCGACATCGAAGATGACGGCGCGGATGCGGGCAAGGTCGTAGTTAATCATTCTGGCGGAACTTGTTGAGATGCACGTTCTCCCACTTCAGGCGGTCTTCGTTCTGCGGCTTACGCTCCTCTGCCTTATGGCCTACGGCGACGATGCAGAGGCAATTTAAGCCTTCGGGAATGTCGAGCACGCCACGGATGACGGTCTCGGCGGGTGTACCGTCGTCAAGCCCACGCCCACGCATCTGCACCCAACAAGAACCAAGTCCGAGGTCTTCCGCCTGATATTGCATCGAGATGGCAGCCACGGCGCAATCCTCAATCCAACAATCGTCACGGAGCGGGTCGCCAAGCACGGCAATCGCCACGGGGGCATCCTTGAGGAACTGACCACCGAGATTCTTCGCATCGGACAGTTTCTCAAGGTCGAGCTTATCATCCACCACCACGAACTGCCACGCACGGGTGCTCTTGGAGGTGGGTGCCATCAGTGCGGCACGGAGTATGAGTTTGAGGTCTTCGGGGTCGATTTCCTCGTCAGTAAACTTTCTATAGCTGCGGCGCGTCTGCACCAAATCCTTAAATGCTTTCATAATGAACGAGTTAAAATTGGTGCAAAGATAATGAAAATCCTTAAAATTCCGCCAACAATCGAAAAGATTTCGTATTTTTGCCGTATGAACGGCCTGAAGACCATCATCTACACCAAGTCGGCGGAGCTGCCAGCACTAAGCGACGACAACTTCTTCCATAGCCGCCGGCTGTTCAGCATCTGCGAGCAGACACCCCGTCAGAAGCCGCTGATGGTGGTGGTGAGCGATGCGTCGGGGCGCGTGGTCAGTCATCTGCTGGGCGTCATCCGCGTGCGCACCACGCTTCTGCCCCCGTTTCTGCTGATACATTGCCGCGTGATGGGCGAGGGAGTGTATGCTGAAAGTGAGTATCCGAAAGAAGAACTGTTTGGAGAAATGCTCGGCGCACTGAACAAGGCGGTAAACGGGCGGACGCTGTTCATCGAAGTGAGCCACCTAAGTCAGAAGATGGTGGGTTATCGGCAGTTCAGGCAACAACAGTTCTTTCCCGTGCACTGGATGAGCATCCACAACTCGCTCCATAGTAGGGCACCAGAGGAACGGCTTACCGAGAAGATGCAGAAACGCATAGCCACCGCCACGGCTCGGGGCGTGACAACGGAGACGGTGAGCACGGAAAAGGACTTCAAGGCATTCTCAAAACTGCTCCGAAAGCACAACCTGCTGAAGCCCAAGCGATACATACCCGACGACATGTTCTTCCGCAAGCTCATGGAAAGCGGCGACGGCAGGCTGTTCGTCACAAAGTTCCGAGAGCGGGTCATCGGATGCTCTGCCTGTGTGTATAGTGGGGGAAATGCTTATCTCTGGTATTCCGCCTTCCGACGCAAGACCTACCGCCCACTCTATCCCGATGTGATGACCATCTGGCACGCCATCAAGCATGCGCACGAGAATGGTTATCAGCATATCGTGTTCATGGATGTAGGGCTTCCCTTCTCCAAAAATCTTTTCCGCGAGTTCATCCTCAAATTCGGCGGGAAGCCCACAAGTACCTACCGATGGTTCAGAATCTCCGTGAAGTGGATGAATGCGCTGGCGGCATGGATCTACCGTGAATAAACACCACCAACGCCTGCGATGACGACGGCACTCGTCACTCCTTGCCCATCATATAACGCTCCAACTCATACTCACCACCCGACGAGAGGTTGTCGATATCCACCTCATCGGGCAAGTCGGGTATCATCATGATGTCGTCGTCAGCCAACCAATCCGGCTCTTCCTCCACCTCGTCCATCGGCACATTCGCAAAGGGGTCTTCCTTGACGATGATTTCCACGGAATCGCTTGCAGGGGCCTCGTCTTGGGACGCCTTGTCACCTCCACAACTCGCGAAGGCGGTCAGGACAATCAGCAACGACAATAGGATTTCAAGTTTTCTCATGGCAGCGACAGTCAGCGGTTTCTATATTCTCTCCACGTTCTTCACACCTCGCACGCCCCGTAGCTTCTTGATGAGCGCCTCCAAACGCGAGGTGGCATCGAGCATCACGACAAGGTTGCCACTGAAGAGTCCGTCGTGGGAATCAATATTGATAGAGCGCAACACGAGTTTTTCGTCGCGTGAGATGATGCTCGTCAGGTTGTTCACGATGCCGATGTCGTCAGTACCCACCACGCGCAGGGTGATGGAATATTGCGATGAGCCCTTGCCACTCCACCTTGCCTTCACGATGCGGTAGCCATAGCGGCGGCGAAGCTCGGCGGCGTTGGGGCAATCGGTGCGGTGAATCTTGATGCCCCCATTGATGGTTACAAAACCGAACACAGAGTCTCCATAGATGGGCGAGCAGCATCGCGCCAAACGATAGTCAAGCCCTTTGAGGTTGCGGTCGATGACCAACACATCATCATTTACCACAGCATTGGGGCCCATCTTCGAGTCGTCAAGTACAAACTCCTCGGCAGAGCGCGCCACGTTATCGCCTGTGATGGTCTTCTCGCCCTCGCGAATCTCCACGTACTTCTCCATCACATCGTTCACGTCAAGCACGCCGTCGGCGATCTGCTTGTAGAAGTCAGTCACCACGCGGTAGCCCATCTTCTTGATGACCTGCGCCATGATGGACTCCTCGAGTTCTATCTTGTGATTCTTGAACTTGCGCTCCAGCATCTCCTTGGCAAAAAGCCCCTCCTTCGCCTGCGTCTCCTTTAAGGCAAGGCGAATCTTCGACTTGGCGCGCGAGGTCTTGGCAATGTTGAGCCATTCCTGACGAGGTTTCTGATTGGCGGCGGTAAGTATCTCCACCTGATCACCACTCTGGAGTTGCTGACGGAAGGGCACAATACGCCCATTGATGCGGCCTCCCGTACATTGGTTGCCGAGCTTGGAGTGGATATGGTAGGCAAAATCGAGCACGGTGGCTCCCGCAGGGAACTTATAGAGGTCTCCACGGGGCGTAAAGACGAACACCTCATCTTCATAGAGATCCATCTTGAACTGATCCATCGCCTCCATGCCATTGGCATTCTCAAGCATGGAGCGGATGCCCGTCAGCCACTCGTCAAGCCCCGTCTCACCCTTCACGCCCTTGTAGCGCCAATGGGCTGCCACGCCACGTTCGGCAATCTCATCCATACGCTCCGTGCGTATCTGCACTTCCACCCACTTCTGCTCAGGGCCGAGCACGGTGATGTGAAGACTTTCGTAGCCGTTGGATTTCGGAACGCTCAACCAGTCGCGCAGGCGTTTAGGGTTGGGCTGATACATATCCGTCACGATGGAATAAGCCTGCCAGCATTGCATCACCTCACGGGTATGGGTGAGCTTTTCCGTGGCAGCCTCGTCGCACTCGATGATGACACGGATGGCAAAGAGGTCATAGATGCCCTCGAAGCCACACTTCTGCTTCTTCATCTTCTGCCAGATGGAGTGGATGGATTTCGTGCGCCCCTTCATGTGGAATTTGAGTCCCGCGGCGTGTAGCTTCTCTTCTATCGGCTTGATGAAGCGCTCGATGTAGGCATCGCGCGATGCCTTCGTAGCACTCAGCTTCTCGCGTATCATATAATAGGCGTCGTGCTCCAAATATTTCAGCGAAAGGTCTTCCAGTTCGCTCTTCAGTTTATAGAGACCAAGCTTGTGGGCGAGTGGCGCGTAGAGATAGGCAGCTTCTTGGCTCACCTCCTGCTTTGCCTCAGGATTGAGCGTGTCGCGTATGTGGCGCATCAGGTTCACACGGTCGGCTATCATGATGAGAATCACACGCATATCCTCGGCAAAGGAGAGCAGCAGGTTACGGAAATTCTCACTCTCTACTACCGGGTTCTTCTTGTAGAGTTGCTGAATACGGTCGAGCCCGTGCAGAATCCTTGCCACCGCCTCGCCATAGCGTCCACCGACTTCTTCGATACTCAAATGCCCCTGCTCCACGGCAGCACGCAACAAGACCGCCAGCACCGCGTCGCGCTTCAGTCCGATTTCCTCAACAATGATGTTTGCCGTCTGGAGCGCCGTCAGGATAGGACTCAGCCCGAACACATCGCGATGAATCATCTGACGCTCCATCAGCGAGGTCAGTTGCGCACGCACTTTCTCCACATCATCAGGCAAAAGCGATGCGCCGAGTTCCTCCCTCAACCGACTGTAAAGGGCTATCGCTTCTTCCCGCTCCTCGGGGGTAAATGAAAAGGTATCTTCCATAATCCGCCTTTATTTTTCCGCAAAGATACTATTTTCTTCGGATTTATTCGCAATTTATAGAAAAAGTTACTACTTTTGCATCAGAAAGTAACTTAAACTCCTTTTATCATGTTATCACAACAAGACCTAAAACAAATCGCTCAGAAGGGTATTACCCAGCAGCAAATCGAGAACCAATTACATGAGTTCACAACCGGATTCCCGTTCCTCAAGTTGGAGGCTGCGGCAGGCATCGGCCGAGGCATCATTGCCCCGCAAGATGCTGAACGCAAGCAACTTGTAGAGGCGTGGGAGGCTTACAAGGCGGAAGGCAAGCGCGTGGTGAAGTTCGTGCCGGCATCGGGCGCAGCATCCCGTATGTTCAAGGATATGTTCGCCTTTGTGGATTCCGACCACGATGCTCCAGAGACGGGCTTTGAAAAGAAATACTTCGACAACATCGGCAACTTCGCCTTTTATGATGCACTCGATGCGGCATGCCAGAAAAATGAGGGCAAGGGCATCAAGCAGCTCATGGCAGACGGAAACTACAAGGCCGTGGCAGCCAACATGCTGAAGGCCGAGGGACTGAACTACGGTCAGTTGCCCAAAGGTCTGCTGCTGTTCCATAAGTACGACGACGGTTCACGCACCCCGATGGAAGAGCATCTCGAGGAGGGTGCACTCTATGCAGCTTCACGTGGCGAGGCTCACGTTCATTTCACCGTCAGCCATGAACACATGGAACTGTTTAAGGCAAAGGTGGCTGAGAAGGCTGATACCTTTGCAACCAAGTACGGCATCAAGTACGACATCACCTTCTCCGAGCAGAAGCCCTCAACGGACACCGTTGCCGCCAATCCCGACAACACCCCGTTCCGCAACGAAGACGGCTCGCTGTTGTTCCGTCCCGGTGGTCACGGTGCGCTGATTGAGAACCTGAACGAGATTGATGCCGACGTCATCTTCATCAAGAACATCGACAACGTGGTGCCCGACCGTCTGAAGCCCGAGACCGTGGAGTGGAAGCAGGTTATCGCAGGTGTGCTCGTGTCACTCCAAAAGCAGGCATTCGAATATCTCCGTCTGCTTGACGCGGGGGCTACCGACGCGCAACTGGCTGAAATCGCCGAGTTCGTATCTCAAAAGCTCTGCACCGATGCCAAGGGGCAAAAGGCGGATGCCGACTATCTGCGCAAGAAGCTGAATCGCCCGATGCGTGTATGCGGCGTGGTGAAGAACGTGGGCGAGCCGGGTGGCGGTCCATTCCTCACCTATAATCAAGACGGCACGGTGAGCCTGCAAATCTTGGAGAGCTCGCAGATTGACACCCACAACGAGGAATACATGAAGATGTTCACCCAGGGCACGCACTTCAACCCCGTGGACCTCGTATGCGCCGTGAAGGACTATCAGGGCAAACCTTTCAATCTGCCCGACTTCGTGGATAAGACCACTGGTTTCATCTCCTCCAAGTCGAAGGCCGGCAAGGAGTTGAAGGCATTGGAGTTGCCAGGTCTCTGGAACGGTGCGATGAGCGACTGGAGCACGGTGTTCGTGGAGGTTCCCCTCGGCACGTTCAATCCCGTGAAGACCGTCAATGACTTGCTTCGTGAGCAGCATCAGTAATCCGCTCAATAAACAGCATCATTAGCTTAATATAAGGCATTCTTATCACATCTACGAGGCATCTTAATAATTCCTTCAGCATGGTAGGGAATATTCGGATGCCTCGTAGATGGTGTTTGGGAATAATTCTTAAATCGTGGGGAGTGTCCTCTAACGACAGGGAGTTTCCTCAAATCATACGGTCAAGCGCCTTCACACCCTTCTCGGTGCAGAAACCGCGCATGGAGACGAAGATGAGGTTGTTGAATATCTCCTCTATCGGGTACTGGCGATAGAGCTGGTTCACCATAATATACCTGCCCAACGCATCGAACAAACGCCCCGCCAACTCATAGTTCACCTCGTCGCGGAAATAACCCTCCTCGATGCCACGGCGCACGAAGCGCTGGAATCGGCTCCGTGAGCGCTTGTTCTCTTGTTGCAGAAGGCGGAGCACTCTTGGGTATTTGGACAAGTCGGTGAAGAAGTTGGGGTTGGTACGGCGAAACTCCTCTACCTTCTGCCGATACACGTAGAGCATAATCTCCATCACATTCTTGCACTGCTCCGTGTCCTGCTCCATTTTCCTCTGATTCTCCTCTTGCAACTTCTTCAAGCCCTCAAAGAGCAAGTCCTCTTTCCGGGCATACAACTCGTAGAGCGTACGCTTGGAGATGGCAAGCTCTGCGGCCACGCTGTCCATCGTCACGGCGCGTATGCCGTTACGGGCGAAGGCCGCGATGGCGGTATCGAGGATTTTGTCCCTCAGTCCTTCCTTGTAGGGAGAAATGTTCTTTGCCGGTTGCATAACCTTACAATTTCACCGCAAAGATACAAAAAAAACGAAAAAACGAAACTTTTTCAATTAGTTTTTGTACTTTTGCGAGCGATTTGCAACAACATACAAACAAAATATTACATTTATGGTAAAGATTACGAAAGAAGCCGCCCTCCAATACCATGAGAGCGGTCGCCCCGGTAAAATCGAAGTGAAGCCCACGAAGGCTTACCGTACACAAACCGACCTGAGCCTCGCCTACTCTCCCGGCGTGGCTTATCCCTGCCTTGAGATTCAGGAAAATCCTGATGCTGCCTACCGATACACGGACAAGGGAAACCTTGTGGCAGTCATCTCCAACGGCACCGCTGTGCTCGGCCTTGGTGACATCGGTGCCATGAGCGGTAAGCCCGTGATGGAGGGTAAGGGATTGCTCTTCAAGATATATGGTGGCATCGACGTGTTCGACATAGAGGTGAACGAGAAAGACCCCGAGAAGTTCTGCGAGGCGGTGGAGAAGATTGCCCCGACCTTCGGTGGCATCAACCTTGAGGACATCAAGGCACCCGAGTGCTTCTATATCGAGGAGCGCCTGAAGCGCACGCTCGACATCCCCGTGATGCACGACGACCAGCACGGCACCGCCATCATCTCCGCCGCAGGTCTGAAGAATGCGATGGAGGTAATCGGCAAGGATATCACGAAGGTGAAGATTGTGGTGAACGGAGCAGGTGCCGCCGCCATCTCCTGCACCAAACTATATATGGCGCTTGGCGCACGCAAGGAGAACATCGTGATGCTCGACTCGAAGGGCGTCATCACGAGCGACCGCCCGAACCTGACGGAGGAAAAGAAATTCTTCGCCACTGACCGCACCGATGTGCATACGTTAGCAGAGGCCGTAAACGAAGCTGATGTGTTCGTGGGTCTCTCAAAAGGTAACGTGTTGAGCAAGGATATGGTGAAGTCGATGGCGAAAGACCCCGTAATCTTCGCACTCGCCAACCCCGTGCCCGAGATTTCCTATGAGGATGCGATGGACGCACGCCCGGATGTGCTGATGTCCACGGGCCGCACCGACTATCCCAACCAGATTAACAACGTCATCGGTTTCCCCTACATTTTCCGTGGTGCGCTCGATGTTCACGCCACCGCCATCAACGAGGAGATGAAGCTGGCCGCCGTTCACGCCATTGCAGATTTGGCGAAGCAGCCCGTGCCCGATGTAGTGAACGATGTATATAAAGTGAACAACCTCACTTTCGGTCGCGACTACTTCATTCCGAAACCCGTAGATCCGCGTCTCATCACCGAGGTGAGTGCAGCCGTGGCAAAGGCTGCCATCGAGAGCGGTGTGGCTCGCAAGAAGATTGAGGACTGGGAGGAGTATAAGCACTGGCTCTCCATCCTGCTCGGACAAGAGACAAAGCTCACGCAGAAGCTCTACTCCACCGCCGCTGCCCATCCGCAGCGCGTAGTGTTCGCCGAGGGCGTACACCCCACGATGCTGAAGGCTGCCGTGCAGGCGAAGTCGGAGGGCATCTGCATCCCCATCCTGTTGGGCAACGACGAGGTCATCAGCAAGTTAGCCGCCAGCCTCGACCTCAACATCGACGGCATCGAGATTGTAAATCTCCGTCACCCATCGGAACAGGAGCGTCGCGAGCGCTATGCACGCATCCTCACCGAGAAGCGTCAGCGCGAGGGTTACACCTTCCAGGAGGCTAACGACAAGATGTTCGAGCGCAACTATTTCGGTATGATGATGGTGGAGACAGGCGAAGCTGATGCCTTCGTGACGGGTCTCTACACGAAATACTCCAATACCATCAAGGTAGTGAACGAGGTTATCGGAATCCGCCCGGAATACAAGCACTTCGGTGCGATGCACATCATCAACTCTCCGAAAGGAACGCTCTACATCGCCGACACGCTCGTGAATGAGAATCCCGATACGGAGACTTTGGTAGATATCGCAAAGCTGGCTGCCAACGCCGTGCGCTTCTTCAACGAGAAGCCCGTCATTTCGATGATTTCGCACTCCAACTTCGGTAGTTCGCAGAGCGATGGTGCGCAGAAGGTGAAGAACGCCGTGGAGCAGATGCAGGAGCTTTATCCCGACCTGCCCATCGACGGAGAATTGCAGATTGGCTTCGCCCTCGACAAGGAGTTGCGCGACGAGCAATATCCATTCACCCGCCTGAAAGGCAAGGATGTGAACACGCTCATCTACCCGAACCTTACCTCCGCCCGCTCCAGCTATAAGATGTTGCAGATGCTTGGGGCAGATGCAGAAATCATCGGTCCGATTCAGATGGGACTGAACAAGCCCATCCATTTCATCGACTTCGGTTCCTCGGTGCGCGACGTGGTGAACATCGTGGCCGTGGCAAGCATTGATGCATACGTGGATAAGGTGAAGTCTAACCTGTCGGCTGCTGAATAAGCGCCGACAGGCTTTTCTGTCACTTTTCTATTGATATATGTCAATTAAGTGACAAAAAGAAAGATTTTGGCTAATAATTTTGATAAACTGTTTGTTGTTTCGGCATATTTGATGTAATTTTGCAACCACAAACAAAAGCAAAGAAAGAAATTTCATTCAGTATAACAACTAAAAAAGGAAAAAAAGATTATGAACGCAGCACAAGTTATTGAAGATCTCAAGAAGAGATTCCCCA
>JAFLSG010000041.1 GCA_022511065.1 Prevotella sp. | reverse complement strand
GGTTGCCCCACTGGTGTTTGAGACCAGCGCGTCTACCGATTCCGCCATCTGGGCTCAAAAGAGGAGTACCCTTTAATAGAGCGGTGCAAAGGTAACACATTTTTCCGAAACGGCAAAGGTTTCTGATAAAAAACTTAAAATTACTTGCAGGTCTTGCAGATTTTGTGTATCTTCGCAGTCAGAACATGGTAACTAAAGATCCTTATGACAGAAAGAACAGAACAGAATAATTTTTGCGTGATACTGGCCGGAGGAAGGGGAAGAAGACTGTGGCCGAGCAGCAGGGACTTGATGCCCAAGCAATTCGTGGACTTCTTCGGAACCGGGCGGACACAGCTGCAGGCGACCTACGACCGCTTCGCAAAGATAATCCCCCTTGACAACATCTATGTATGCACCTGCAAGGAGTATCAGCAAACAGTCATGGAGCAATTGCCCGAACTGCCTGAAAGGAACATCATCGTGGAGCCTATACACCGCAACACGGCTCCTTGCGTGGCATGGGTGACCATGCGCATCCTACGGCGTGATGCGAAGGCAAATATCATCGTCTCCCCGTCGGACCAGTTTGTGCTCAACATGGATGCCTTTCACCGTAGTGTCAGCATAGGCTTCAACTACGTAACGGAACACAATGTCATCATGACGATGGGCGTGAAACCGACGAGACCAGAGCCGGGCTACGGCTATATACAATTAGGTGAACAGAGTTGCAAGCCGGAGGTGTTCAAGGTGAAATCGTTCACGGAGAAGCCAGAACGCGACTTCGCGAAGATGTTCATGGAGAGCGGTGAGTTCTATTGGAACACGGGTATCTTCCTCTCCAACGCGCAAAATCTCCTCAAGAACTTCGAGCAATTCTTCCCCGAGGTGCTACGTAACCTGAAGTTTGAGAAGCCTGACTACACTTATGAGGAAGAATTGGAATACGTGGCGAATAACTATCCCCGCTACCCGAACCTATCACTTGACTATGCCGTATTGGAGCGCAGCCGGAACGTCTATGTGATGAAATGCGACTTCGGATGGGCAGACCTCGGCACGTGGCATTCCATCTACGAGGCGATGAACAAGACTGAGGGTGGTAATCTGGTGATAGACTCGGAGGTGGTCATGGAAGACTGCACCAACAATATCATCAAACTGCCCAAAGGACGGTTAGGCGTGTTCAGTGGTTTGGAGGGTTACATCGTGGCAGAACAAGACAACGTGCTGCTAATCTGCAAGAAAAGTGATTCTTCTGCTGCGGTGAAGAAATTAGCGAATGAAGTGCAGATGAAATACGGAGAGGAGTTTGTCTAATCAGACAAACTCCTCACGAATCTTTGCGGCAATCTCCTTGAATTCCTCTTCGGAGAGTTTTAACTTATCGCGACGGAAATCAACATCCTGTTCCGACTGCATCGGGATAAGATGGATATGCGCGTGAGGCACCTCAAGTCCCAAGACGACCTGCGCCACCTTACGGCAGGGGAATGCCTTGCCTACGGCTAATGCCACACGCTTGGCGAACACCTGAAACTCGGCAATCTCATCATCATCCATATCAAAGATGTAATCCACCTCACGACGGGGGATGACGAGTGTATGACCCTTTACCAACGGATTGATATCGAGGAAAGCATAGAACTTCTCGCTCTCCGCACACTTGTAACTGGGAATCTCGCCAGCGGCAATCTTACTGAAAATACCCATAGCGCTTATCCTACCGTGATGTTATCAATGCGCAACTTGATGATGCCGCGCGGTATCTGCACTTCCACCTCGTCGCCCACCTTGTGATTGAGCAGTCCCTGGGCAATGGGAGTCTGGATGGAAATCTTGCCCTCACGCAGGTTTGCCTCGCTCTCGCTGACGATGGTGTAGGTCATCTTTGCCTTGGTAGCGAGATTGGTCATCTCTACTTTCGACAGAATCTGCACCGAGTCGGCGCTCAGACGGGATGTATCCACCACCTTTGCCTCCGAGATGGTCAGTTTCAACTGATTGATCCTATCCTCCAAATGCGCCTGTGCCTCTCGGGCTGCGTCGTATTCGGAATTCTCACTCAAGTCGCCCTTCTCGCGCGCCTCAGCAATCGCTGCTGAAGCCTTCGGGCGCTCCACGCTTTCCAAGCGTTTCAGTTCGGCTAACAGATTGTCGTAGCCTTCTTGTGACATGTATGCCATGTTTCTTCTATTTATATTGTTTTTATTAGTTTCCTTCAGCAGACAAAAAACAAAGAATTCCGACAATTCGCCGTGTCGGAATCCTTGATCTATCAATGTCTTATCCTTACTTTCTCGTTTGCAAAGGTAGGGATTATTTCCGAATCAAACAAATTTTTTCGCCAAAAAGTGTAACAAAACGTAGATGAGTACGGCTGATACCCAGCCCGCAAGCACGTCTATTGCGTAGTGCGCCTGTATATAGACGGTGGCAAAGCACATCAGCACATAAAGGGGAAGCACGAACCAGAAGAGCCAGCGGCTCTTTGCCCGCCACGAGAGGATGAGGAGGATGGTGCCGACACCCACATGACTGCTCGGGAAGGCTGCGGTGGGACGCTCACCCGTGGCATGGGCGTTCGCCACGCACTGATAGAAGAAACCGCCGTTGTAGCCGGGAATGGGCAGGGAATCCTGATTAGTGGCAAAGTAGTTGCCGATATCGGGAAACACGCCGAGGACGATATTCTCCACACCTGCCGCATGATAGTAATACTGCGGACCAGTGACGGGCAGGGCAATGAATATCACATAATAGATGAAGAACGAGGTAAGAATAATAAAGGTGGCGCGGTCGAACTCCTTATAGCGGCAGAAAAAGTAATAGAGCGTCACGGCAGCAATCATCGGGTAGTAAGAAGCATAGCCCAGGTGCATCAACTCGCTGATGACGGGATGGGAAAACATTTGCGAGAACAACAAGGCGGGCTGAGAGCCAAACAACTGCTGTTCGTAATTGGCAAACTGCGGGTCTAAATTGGGGAAGATGCGATTAATCTCGTAAGTATCAGGATACCACCACGACAACAACAGCAGTTGCGCACCAATCCGGCAGAAATGCGTGAAACGGCAGGGGAGCATCCGATAGACAGCCCACAGCGCCGCTATCATCACCACGACCCGCATACGCCCCAATAGCAGTGATTCGGGATTGGGCAGTTTCGTATAAGTGAACAACACCACCAAGAGGGTCAGCAGCAAATAGCCCAATACGACCCACTCCACTGCCAACAATCCCTTGCGGGGCTTGCGATCTCGCTCGAATAAGAACTTCAATATCATAGCCAGTGATTTTCCTGATACCAGCGGATGGTCTCGCTCACGCCTCGTTGCAAGTCGTATTGCGGAGCGTAGCCCAATTCCTCAATGGCGGGCTGGATGTCACACCGCCAGTTCCGCTGCTTCAGTATGTTGTACTTGTCATTATTAAGAGCCGTCACCTTACCCGTCAGTCGCCCGATATGCTCCCCGAAGAATGTCACCAGCCGAAGCACCCATACGGGCGCCGTGATGCGAATCCACCACGGGCGACCTAAAGCCTCATGGATGAGATTGCTGAACGTGGTGCTGCGATACACCTGCCCATCGGAAAGGAAATACTTCCGCCCCGTCTTCCCCTTCTCCAATGCGAGGAACACAGCCTGAACCACATCCTGCACATATACAAAGGTGATATCCTGCGGCTTGAAGCCCACGGCAAAGTCGGAATGCTGCTTGATGCTCTTC
Source organism: Prevotella sp. (assembly GCA_022511065.1). Lineage (GTDB taxonomy): Bacteria > Bacteroidota > Bacteroidia > Bacteroidales > Bacteroidaceae > Prevotella. Next base: position 21,293 of record JAFLSG010000041.1, on the reverse strand, counting down.
GCCATGATGAAATAATCCTTTTCACGGGGACCATATACGCCCGTAGGCCGCAGTATGACATACGGCAGGGAAGTGGAGGCGAGATATTGCTCTGCCGCGAGTTTGCTCCGCCCGTATTCCGTATTGGGCTGCGGGGTGTCACTCTCGCGAATCTCCTCGTAGGGCTGCTGCTCACGGATAGCCCCGAAAATACTAAGGCTGCTTATGAAAATAAAAAGCCTGATTGGCATGCTAACTGCCATGATTGCGTCGATAAGATGCCTTGTCCCTTCGGTGTTGATGCGATGGAAGTCGGCCTTGTCCAGGCATTTCGTCACTCCGGCGGCATGAACCACATAATCGAAGTCCTTGCCGCGAAGCTGCTCCATGAGTTGTTCCTTTGACGAAAGGTTCAGTTCCAGAAAGTGAATCCGCTCGTCGCGCAGGTATTCCCTCGAACTGCTCCCGCGCACGGCTGCCCATGTCTCAAAGCCTCTCCGCAGTGCCTCCTCTACGATGAAAGAGCCGATAAAACCGCTCGCACCAGTGACCAATATCTTCATTTTCTTAAAATTTGCTGCAAAGTTACTACTTTTTATTGATTTATTGCTATCTTTGCAAAAACTAAAAGCATAAGCCTATGGGAAAGAAAAAGGCAGGAAAACGATTGGGTAAGAAACAAGTCGGAGAACTGTTGCGGGATTTCTTCCTGCATCATCCAAGTGAGACATTCTCGTTCAAACAGATATTCAAGGGCGTGAACCTTGACACGCATCCCCTGAAGATGCTCGCCATCGACGTGATGGAGGAAATGGCGTGGGACGATTTCCTGAGTAAGGTCAGCGACAACTCGTATCGCCTCAATATGAAGACGCAGGTACAAGAGGGTACGTTCCGCCGGAAAGCATCAGGGCGCAACTCGTTTGTGCCAGACGACGGGGGCACGCCGGTATTCGTGGCAGAGCGCAATTCAATGTCGGCAATGGACGGCGACCGCGTAAAGGTGTCGTTCATGGCGCGGCGTGAGAAGCATATCAAGGAGGCGATGGTGGTGGAGATTCTGAAGCGCGCCCACGACACCGTAGTCGGCAAGCTTCACGTATTGCGCGATATGGCATTCCTGAATCCGCAGAACAGCGTATTCGTCCACGACATCATCATCCCGAAGCGCAAGTTGAACGGAGGAAAAGAGAACGACAAGGCGGTCGTAAAGGTGGTGCAATGGCCCGATGCCGGGCATAAGAACATCATCGGCGAAGTCATCGACATCCTCGGTAAGACGGGTGAAAACGATGCCGAGATGCACGCCATCCTTGCCCAGTACAACCTCCCCTACAAATATCCGAAGGCTGTTGAGGAGGCGGCGGAGCGCATCAATCCCGACATCACACCGCAAGAAATTGCCCGCCGTGAGGACTTCCGCGACATTTTCACCTGCACCATCGACCCGAAAGATGCAAAGGACTTTGACGATGCCTTGTCTATCCGCAAACTGGAGAGCGGACTTTGGGAAGTGGGTGTGCATATCGCCGACGTGAGCCACTATGTAAAGGAAGGTTCCATCATTGACAAGGAAGCCGTCAAGCGCGCCACGAGTGTCTATCTCGTGGACCGCACCATCCCGATGCTTCCTGAGCGGCTTTGCAACTTCATCTGCTCGCTCCGCCCGAATGAGGAAAAGCTCTGTTACAGCGTAATCTTCGAGATGGACGACGAAGCGAAAATCAAGAAATGGCATCTGGCGCACACCGTCATCCGAAGCGACCGCCGCTTTGCATACGAGGAAGTGCAGCAGATATTGGAAGACAACGGCGTGAAGGACGGAACGGGTGAGCCTGCTCCCCCCGCCACGAAGAAGAATCCCTATAAGGGTGAATATGCCACCGAGCTGATTAAGCTCGATACACTCGCCAAGAAGCTCCGCGCCGCCCGCTTCAAAAACGGCTCCGTGAAGTTTGACCGCGAGGAACTTCACTTTGACATCGACGAAAAGGGCAAGCCGACGCGCGCCTATTTCAAGGTGTCGAAAGATGCCAACAAACTCATCGAGGAGTTTATGTTGCTGGCGAACAAGACGGTGGCTGAGTCTATCGGCAGGGTAAAGAAAGGCGTAAAGGCACGCACATTGCCCTACCGAATCCACGACCAGCCAGACCCAACCAAACTTGAAAATCTGCGTGAGTTCGTGGCAAAGTTCGGATATAAGATGAAAACGAGCGGCACGAAGGGGGCAATCTCCAAGTCGCTCAATGCACTGATGGACTCGGCACAAGGCACGCGTGAGCAGAATGCCATCGAGACTGTGGCCCTCCGTGCGATGATGAAGGCGAAATACAGCGTCCACAACATCGGGCATTACGGTCTCGCCTTCGACTACTACACGCATTTCACCTCCCCCATCCGTCGCTATCCTGACACGATGGTACACCGTTTGCTGACTCGTTATCAGGAGGGCGGTCGCTCGGCCAACAAGGAGAAATATGAGGAACTTTGCGAACATTCGTCTGATATGGAGCAGATTGCCCAGAACGCCGAGCGCGACTCCATCAAGTATAAGATGGTGGAATTCATGGAGGACAAGATTGGTAATGTCTATGATGCGCACATCAGCGGGCTGCAATCCTATGGCATCTATGCGCAGATTGATGAGAACCACTGCGAGGGAATGATTTCCATACGCGACTTGGGCGACGATTACTATGACTTCGATGAGAAGAATTTCGTCATCGTGGGTCGCCGCTATCACACGACCTACCAACTTGGAGACCCCATCCGTGTGGAGGTGGTAAGGGCGAACCTGGAGCGGAAGCAACTTGATTTCGTTCCCGCCGACTAACAGGAAAACGCGTAAAATCATACCGTAAAACCATAAGGACATACGAACTCTGATAAAAATTCCCGATATTCTCTTGGTGGATATCGGGAATTTGCATATCTTTGCACCCAAATCAAGTAATTTTAAATCTATCACGAAAATGCGATAGCCTACAAGCAATGATTCAAAGAACAAGCAAACAGGCGCTGCCTCCGCAGCGTTTGGAGGGTGTTCTTTGACTTATTGCTACAATCTTTTGTGACGGGCTGATACTCTTTTACCCTTTGCCGTGCGAAGGGCTTTCCTCGCCTTATAAAAGGCTTTATTTCCTTTTTAATCCTTATTATTCATCAATTAAAATATCACTTATGCGTAAAAGAATATATTATAAGGTGTGCTCCTGCACGCCTACGGACGGTATTATTCATTTGGAGACAAGGTTACTCCAACAGTTGCTTCGTCGTGACCTGCACAGTATTGAATGTGCAGCCCATCCCCGTCGGAAGGCACAAAAGGGTCTTCGCCTCGGTGACCTCTGCGCAAACACCGGGCATCCAGTATGGGCAATGCGCCTCTGGTCGTGGACACTCAACCTCGTTGGTTCAAAAGACTACGACGAGTGGATTGACGAATGGCTTGATACGAAGTATGTGCGCCTCGCCAATGTAGTTTCCGAAGAGGAGGCAAAAGAACTCGGTCGGCGCATCGACCAACTCTGGGAGCGGCTCGGACATCCCGAAATGAAGGATGCAGAACGAGAAGCGGAACTCATTTACGACTGGTTATGGTATGAGAAATACGACCACTGGCGCTATAGGCCCAGTAAAGAAGAACTGCAAGAAGAGGCTGAACAGGCGGCGTGGGAAGCCACGTGCGCACTCTTCAATGACGGGCAGAGCGACTGGCAGCCGTGGGTTACCCGATATATCTGGGACATTGACGAGAACTGAAAGAGCCGTCATTTTGTTGCAGATACTTTCATTGGCGTAACATCCCGGGGAATTCTTCGCCGGCCATACGGCGACATTCCCGGGATTTACGTATCTTTGCGACATGAATAATCATTAAAAACCTAACCGACAATGAACACGTTTATCAGAATCTTCAATGTCCTGCTGACAGGACTATTCGTGTGCAGTTGCAGCACCAACGAGCCTGCACGCCAATCTACCATTTGCAATGAAGACGGCACCGTGACTTTCCAATATTGGAATGACCACGCCAAGGAGGTGCAGGTCGATGTGCAGTTTGCCGGTAAAAATCCGATGACCTATGACAAAGAAAAAGGTGTATGGACAGCCACCCTCGGCCCCGCTGCCCCCGACCTCTATCCTTATTGCTTCATCGTGGACGGCATCAGCGTGATGGATCCGCTCAATCCGCAGTATTTCCCGAACGAGGGATTCAAGAGCAGTCTGCTTGAGATTCCCGGCAAGGAACCCCTACCCCACGATATCCGCGATGTGCCGCATGGACACATTGACTACATCCATTACTATTCCGAAAGCCTCGGGGCTACCAACAATGCCGTGGTTTATCTGCCACCATCATACCTGGAGCAGCCCGAAAAGCAATATCCCGTGTTCTACCTCATCAGTGGAACAACCGACACGGAGGAGGTATATTATAAGGTGGGGCGTGTGAATTACATCCTCGACAACCTATTGGCGGAAGGTGCAGCACAGGAGATGATTGTCGTGCTGCCCTATGGCAATCCCTACAAACTGCTGCCCACACCTCCCGGTAGTGCCATGATTCCGCAAACAAACTTCGGGGCAGACGTGTTCAGTATTGACCTCGTCAATGACTTGATGCCTTATGTGGAAAGCCGTTACCGCACCATCAACGACGCTGACCACCGCGCCATCGGCGGTTTCTCTCGTGGCGGCAATCAAGGACTCTCCAACGGGCTCCGCAATCTCGACAAATTTTCCTATCTCTGTTCCTATAGTTCATTTACCTCTACCGATATTCCCGGGGTTTATGATAATGCAGATGACACAAACAGCAAGATTCATCTGTTCTGGTCGGGCGTAGGGACGGATGATTTCCTCTACGGCAATGCCCGCGACTATACGGAGTTCCTCGACAAGAAAGGCATCCGCTCCGTCAAGGAATACACGCATGACAAGTTCGGGCACACTTGGATGAATGCCAAGTATTTCCTTGTCAAGACCCTGCCCTTGCTTTTCAATCCACAGGCAGCGGAAGAGGCGATGGCTGCCGCACAGCCCACGCGCCCTGCCACAGGCAACGAACCTCAGTTCACGCCCGGCGTAATGGCGCGATTGTTCCCCAAACCAATCATCTCTCCCGAATTTGCTGAAGACGGAGTCACTTTCCGCTTTAAAGCCCCCGATGCCACGCAGGTGCTGCTCCAAACGGAACTGCTTGCCGAGCCGATGCCGATGGAGAAAGACACGACGGGCGTGTGGAGCATCACGCTGCACGACAACCTGATGGACACCTATAAGTATTGTTTCGTGGTAGATGGTACGCAGGTGGCTGACCCCTGCAATATGTATCTCTCGCCCGACAATGGCTTCAAGCACAGCATCTGCGAGAATTCCGCTGCCCCCTATGCCTTGGCAACGATGGGCGACATTACCTATGGCACGGTGTCTTACGACCTGAACAAGCACACTGCAACCTATACGCCCGCCAACGGAACGGACGATTGCACCGTGATCCGCCTTGTTCCAGGAAAGGACGATACAATAGAGAGTTGGTTTAAGACGGGCGGTGCCAATGCCATTGCAGACCTGCTGATTGCCCAAGGCAAAATCAAACCTTGCATTCTGACTACTGATTCAAGCGTGAAGGCAGCGAAGGAAATCCGTGCGGATGATTTCATATCATGGAAAGAGCGGCGCGCTGCTTTGGAGGATTGCCTGAAGACGGAATGCGCGCAATAGGCTTAAAGCATCCGAAAGCCCAGTCAATAAAACAGCAAAAGAAAGATTAGAATACAGCTGAAAGGATTTTGTCGGTGGCCCCAGCAAGGCTGCCGACAAATTTTCCTGCGCGTTCACTTGCCTGTTGGAGATAGGAACGGTCGGAGGCAAAACGCTCCATCAACTGGGCAAAGTCCTCATACGATTGGATATCAAAACCACCGCCCGCAGCCTTCAGTCCCTGCGCCTCCTGGAATTTCTGGTTGTTAGGACCAAAGATAACGGGCACATCCCAGACGGCAGCCTCCAACACATTATGTATGCCGACCCCGAAACCACCACCTACATAAGTCACATCGCCATAATGGTAGATGCTTGACAGCAGTCCGAAGCAGTTGATAATCAGCACATCGCAGTCTGTCACATCCTCCGCTTCGGTATAGCGGGCAACCTTGCGCCCTTCGAGTAATTTCTCTATTTGCCGCAGATGGTCTTCACCAATAACGTGAGGCGCAATGATGAGTTTCCACTCTTTGTGTTGATTGAAGTAGCGGATGAAGATTTCCTCATCGGGAGGCCAACTGCTGCCCGCCACGAATACAGGGCAATCCTGCTTGAAAGCCTCAACGACAAGGAGTTGTTTGGCAGCCTCCTTGATTTGCAGAACACGGTCGAAACGAGTGTCGCCCACCACGGTCACATCCGTAATATCGCACCCGGCAAGCAGTTCCCGACTAACATCGTTCTGCACAAAGAAATGCGTGAAACAATGAAGCACGCGCGCATACTGGCGACCGTACCACTTGAAGAACACCTGTCCGGGGCGGAAGATACTCGACACACTATAGACGGGCACGTTCCGCTTCTTGAGGATATGCAGGTAATTGTACCAGAATTCATACTTGATGAAGAACGCCATCACGGGATGCACAAGGCGCAGAAAGCGGCGGGCATTGGTGATGGTGTCGAGCGGCAGATAAGTAATGATGTCTGCCCCCTCATAGTTTTTCCGCACCTCGTAGCCCGAGGGAGAGAAGAACGTCAGCAGTATCTTGTATTCCGGATGTTCCTTGCGCAGCCGTTCCATCAAAGGCCGACCTTGCTCGAACTCCCCGAGCGAGGCAGTATGGAACCACACGTACTGCACATTCGGATCCACTTGCTCACGCAGCACGCGGAAAGCATCGCGCTCGCCGCGCCACATCTTCCGCACCTTCTCATTGAACAGGCTGCACACCGCAACCCCAAAGAGATACAGGTATAGGGCAAGGTTATACATCCGAAACCGTCTGACCAAAAGATTATCCCAACACTGCTATCGCCTTGCGCATACGGGCAATCGTCTCCTCCTTGCCGAGGAATGCCGAAATGTCGAACATACCCGGTCCCTTGCCTTCGCCGACGAGCGTCAGTCGCCAGGCATTCATCACGTTGCCGAGCTTGTATTCCTTCTGCTCCACCCATGCGTGAACAATCTGCTCCTGATTTTCTAATGAGAAATCATTGATGCCCTCAAGCACGGAAATCAGTTCGGTCATCACTTGTGCCGAGTCTTCCTTCCAACGTTTCTTGGCGGTCTTCTCGTCATACGCCGTCGGAGCCTCGAAGAAGAACGAGCAGAGCGGCCAGAGTTCCTTGACGAACGACACGCGGTCTTTCATCATCGCCGTCACCTGAAGGATGCGCTCTGAAGTCTCGTTGGGACAATGCTCACGGACAATCGGCTCAAACAACGCCGCGATTTCCTCATTGGATTTCTTCAGGATATACTCGTGATTGAACCACATTCCCTTCTCGTATGTGAAGCGCGCACCGGCCTTCGAGCACTTGGCAATGTCGAACAGCGGCACGAGTTCATCGAGCGTAAACATCTCCTGTTCCGTACCGGGATTCCAACCCAGCAGGGCAAGGAAATTGATGACGGCCTCGGGGAAATAACCATCCTCGCGATAGCCACGTGACACCTCGCCCGTCTTCGGGTCGTGCCACTCCAAGGGGAACACGGGGAAACCGAGACGGTCACCGTCGCGCTTGGAGAGTTTGCCCTTCCCGTCGGGCTTCAGCAGCAGCGGCAGATGGGCAAATTCGGGCATCGTGTCCTCCCAACCGAATGCCTGATAGAGCAAAACGTGAAGCGGGGCACTCGGCAACCACTCCTCGCCGCGAATCACGTGGGAGATTTCCATCAGGTGGTCATCCACGATGTTCGCCAAATGGTACGTAGGCAACTGGTCGGCACTCTTGAAAAGCACCTTGTCATCAAGAATGTCCGTCTTCACACGCACCTCGCCGCGAATCAGGTCGTTCACCAAAACCTCCTTGCCAGCCTCTACCTTGAAGCGCACCACGTACTGATGCCCCTCGGCAATCAGTTGCTCCACCTCTTCTTTTGGAAGCGTGAGTGAGTTGCGCATCTGCCCGCGGGTATGGCAGTCGTACTGGAAATTCTGCACCTCCGCACGCTTCGCCTCCAACTCTTGCGGCGTGTCAAAGGCGATGTAAGCCTTGCCTGCCTCCAACAGTTGCTGAACATACTGCTTGTATATCTCGCGGCGCTCGCTCTGACGGTAAGGTCCTTTGTCGCCGCCGAAGGACACACCCTCATCAAACTTGATGCCGAGCCACTTGAACGACTCGATGATATACTCCTCCGCACCCGGCACAAAGCGCGTGCTGTCGGTGTCCTCAATGCGGAACACCAAGTCGCCGCCGTGCTGACGGGCAAACAGATAATTATACAGGGCAGTGCGCACACCGCCAATATGCAAAGCTCCCGTGGGACTGGGCGCAAAGCGCACCCGAACTCTTCTTTCTGACATAACGATTCGTAATTTGGGCACAAAGGTAGTATTTTTATTGGAAATTTCCGTGATTGTTGGAGCTTTTCTTTTATTTGCAGTTCCGTAGCATCGAGTTAAACAGCTATAGAAAATCCTCAAACATAGCGTATTTCTCGCTCTTATTTCGTAACTTTGCACCGGCAAACCAATTAAACCGAAGGAATCAACCGAAAGAAATGAGCAACCTCAATAGTAAAAACTATATTACGTGGCACGACTTTTTAGTGCGTTCCGCGCTGACTATCGCCACCGTCACCATCGTCGTGTGGCTGATGCCGCGCAGCAGTCAGAGCACGTTCAAGGTGGAGGAGGGAAAGCCGTGGGTGTATGCCGACCTGAGCGCGCCGTTCGACTTCCCCATCTACAAGAGCGACGAAGCGGTGAAGGCGGAGCGCGACAGTCTGCTGAGCAGTTACGAGCCTTACTACATCTACGACAAGGATATGGAGGGCAAGCAAACACGGCAGTTTGCGAAGGACTATAACAAGGGTATCCCCGGACTGCCCGCCGACTATATCAGCATCATTGCCAACCGCCTGCGCGCGCTCTACGCACAGGGCATCATGAACAACTCGGAGTATGTGGAGCTGCGCAAGGACTCGGCGAAGATGATACGCATCGTGAACGGCAAGAATGCCACGAGCGTGCCAGTGGCAAAGGTGCATTCGTCGGTATCTGCCTACGAGCTGCTGTTTCATGACGAGGCACTCGCTCCATACAGCGAAATCTTGCAGAAGTGCAATCTGAACGACTATATCACGCCCAACCTGACTTACGACAAGGAGCGGAGTGAGGCAAGCCTGAACGACCTTTACAACAGCATACCGCTTGCCAACGGTCTCGTGCAGCGGGGACAGAAGATTATCGACCGCGGCGATATCGTGAACGGCAAGACCTACGACATCCTGATGTCGTTCAAGCGCGAGACAGAGCGCAAGGAGCAGAAGCAGCAGAAAATCAGCACCACCATCATGGGGCAGATTCTCTACGTGACGCTGCTCATCACGTGCTTCACCGTGTTCCTCAGTCTCTTCCGCAAGGACTATTTCGAGAAGTTCCGCTCCATCGCCATGATTTACGCCCTCATCGTGCTGTTCGTGGTCATGGCGGCGTTGATGGTGGACAACAGTATGTTCCACGTATTCATGCTGCCCTTTGCGATGGTGCCCATCTTCATCCGCGTGTTCATGGACTCGCGCACGGCGTTCATCGCCCACATCACGATGGTGCTCATCTGCGCGAGTTTCCTGCAATATCCGTTGGAGTTCATCGCCGTTGAGACGGTGGCGGGACTGGTGGCCATCTTCTCCTTGCGCGAACTGTCAAGCCGCGCGCAGCTATTCTGGACGGCGGTGGCTGTCACGGCGGCGGCAGCCTGCATGAACCTCGCGCTCGACTGGATACGCAACGACGAGGTTACGCAAATCAGTTACTACGAATACAGCTGGCTCGCCATCAACGGCGTGCTGCTGTTCTGCTCCTACCCCCTGCTCTACTTGATTGAAAAGGCTTTCGGCTTCACGTCGAACATCACGCTCATCGAGTTGTCGGATTTGAACAAAGACCTGCTGCGACGGATGAGTGAGGTGGCTCCCGGCACGTTTCAGCACTCCATCCAGGTGGGCAACCTTGCCGCGGAGATAGCCAACAAGATTGGCGGCAAGAGCCAGCTCGTGCGCACAGGTGCGCTCTATCACGACATCGGCAAGATAACCAATCCTATCTATTTCACCGAGAACCAGTCGGGCGTGAACCCGCACGAGAAGATGAGCGCGATGGACAGTGCGCAGATGATTATCAGTCACGTGACGGAAGGACTCAAACTGGCGGACAAGTACAACCTGCCGGATGCGGTCAAGGCGTTCATCTCCACTCACCACGGACAGGGCAAAACGAAGTATTTCTATATCCAGTATAAGAATGCGCACCCCGACGAGGCGGTGGACGACCTGCTGTTCACCTACCCCGGCCCCAACCCGTACACCAAGGAACAGGCCATCCTGATGATGGCGGACACGGTGGAGGCCGCCTCGCGCTCGCTGCCCGACTACACGGAGAAGTCCATCCGCGAATTGGTGAACAGGCTGATAGACGGGCAGGTGGCAGATGGTTACTTCAAGGAGTGCCCCATCACCTTCCGCGACATCGCCTACGCCAAGACCGTGCTTATCGAGAAGCTGAAGATTATCTACCACACGCGCGTCAGCTATCCGGAACTGAAGAAGTAGTAAACCGGGGCTCGCCAAAAAGAATGTTTCATCAAACAAATATATGAGATTTATGAAGAGAATTAGACTTTCCGTGGTATGCGCCTCCATGATGTTGGCAGCTGCCACGCAGACCGCCCATGCGGGTGGCATCCTGACCAACACGAATCAGAGTATCGACTTCCTGCGCAACCCGGCGCGCGACGCTGCCATCGGGCTTGACGGCGTGTATTCCAACCCTGCGGGTGTGGCATTCATGCCCAACGGCTTCCACGTGGCATTCAACTGGCAGTATGCGCATCAGACGCGCACCACCACGTGGGAGAACGACCTGCTGAAACTCGGACTGAAGAACAACGGTTCGGCAACGAAAGAGTATGAGGGTGTGGCAAATGCGCCCATCATCCCCTCGTTACAGGCTGCATACAACAAAGACAACTGGAGCTTCCAGTTCAACTTCTCCGTGCCCGGCGGTGGCGGAAAGTGTGAGTTTGACCAGGGCATCGGCTCGTTTGAGACGGTGGTGGGTGCGATTACTAACAAGCTCATCAGCACCTCCAACATGCTGAACGCCACATTGGGGCAGTTCAATGCAAGCGTGCCCAACGTGACGGGCTACGATGTGGACGGCTACATGAAAGGACAGCAATACTACTTCGGCGTGCAGATTGGTGCGGCGCATAAGTTCAATGAGCATCTGTCCGTCTATGGCGGTCTCCGTCTGCTCTACGGAACAGCCTCCTACGAGGCGCGCCTGAACAATATCCGCGTGATGAACGGCTCTAACGGCATGACCCTGCCCGACTATTTCGAGGGTGTGCAGAACGGTCTCTTTGCCGCCGGTGCAGACATCAGTTCCAAGGCTACGATGGTACAGGCAGGTATCGAGCAATATGTGGCAGCCTTCATGCAGGCAGGTATGACCCAGGAGCAGGCGATGCAGACTCCTGAGGTGCAGGGACTTGTGCAGACCGGGCAGCAGCTTGCTGCGGCAGGACAGCAGTTGCAAGGTGTGGGCGAGCAGTTGTCGGAGAGCGCAGAGGTGCTCGCTCCCTATGCCAACGGTATGAACCTGAAATCTGACCAGAAAGGTTGGGGCATCGCACCCGTCATCGGCATCGACTACAAGACGGGGGCTTTCAACTTTGCCGCCAAATATGAATTCAAGACGCGCATGCGTATGAAGAACAATTCGGATTTGCTTGAGGCAGGTGTCATCGACGCGATGAACAAATACGAAAACGGCACGAGCGTGCCCGAGGATGCACCCGCCCTATTGGCACTCGGTGCGCAGTGGAGCATCGTGGATAACGTGCGCCTCAACTTGGGCTACCACCACTTCTATGACACGGATGCCCATTGGTACAACAACACGCAGAAGTTGCTCGACGGCGGCACCAACGAATACCTGGCCGGTGTGGAGTGGGACATCACGCCTCGCCTCACCGTTTCCGGCGGCGGTCAGCTCACCCGCTATCAGCTCACCGACGCCTACATGAATGACATCTCATTCGTGGTCAGCAGCTACAGCTTCGGCTTCGGTCTTGGTTACAAGGTGTCTGACATCGTGAAACTCAGTGCCGCCTACTTCCAGACGAACTATGAGAACTACGACATGAATACGCCGGAGCAGAACATGGCAAGCCTCGGACTGACCATCCCCGCCGGCAAGAACTCGTTCACCCGCACCAACCGCGTGCTCGGCGTGAGCTGCGAACTGACCTTCTAAAGCTGCTAAACAGCCTGTTTATACACATAAGGTGGCATCTTGTTTGAGCAAGATGCCACCTTATTATTTCGCCTAAATCTGTTCCAAAATCTGCGAGGGAATGTGAAACTGGTTGTGCAGATGCTTTGCACAAGTTGTTCAAGGCATCTGCACAGTTTGTTCCGATAGTCCGCACAACTCGTTCCGATACTTCCTTTACCCCCATAGGGACTATTCCTTTCACTCGTGGGAAGCATTCCTGTCACTTGTAGGGAATATCCGCATAACTCATAGGAGGCATTCGCATGAAACAGGAGGATGATTCAGGCAATCGGTCTGAATCACAGGGACATAAAAAATCCGCCTGTCGCAGCAGATGCTATGACAGGCGGAGACAATTTTGAAATCGCGTTTATAAGGATTATTTCTCCTCAAGTGCGGGCTCTTCCGCAAAGTCGAGCACGTTCTTACGATTGGCCTGAATGCGCTCATACTCCTCTTTGGAGCCCACGATGACCTTCTCCCAGTCGCGCAGACCAGTACCGGCGGGAATCAGGTGACCGCAAATCACGTTCTCCTTCATGCCCTCCAAGTAATCGACCTTGCCCTTGATAGCTGCCTCGTTGAGCACCTTCGTGGTCTCCTGGAAGGAGGCGGCAGACATGAACGACTTGGTCTGGAGTGCGGCACGCGTGATACCTTGCAATATCTGCGTGGAGGTTGCGGGCACGGCATCACGCACCTGAACGAGTTTCAGGTCGCGGCGCTTCAGCATAGAGTTCTCGTCGCGCAGCTTGCGAGCCGTGACAATCTGACCCTTCTGCAGGTTCTCCGAGTCGCCGGCATCCACAACAACCTTCTTGCCCCAGATGCGGTCGTTCTCCTCTGAGAAGTCGAGCTTATCGACAATCTCCTGCTCGAGGAACGAGGTATCACCCGGCTCTTCAATCTGTACCTTGCGCATCATCTGGCGCACGATAATCTCGAAGTGCTTGTCGTTAATCTTCACACCCTGCAGACGATATACGTCCTGCACCTCATTGACGATGTACTCCTGAACGGCGGTCGGACCCTTGATGGCCAGAATGTCAGCAGGCGTGATGACACCGTCGGACAGCGGCGTACCGGCACGAACGGCATCGTGCTCCTGCACGAGTATCTGCTTCGAGAGCGAAACAAGGTACTTGCGCTGCTCGCCGGTCTTGGAGGTGACGATAATCTCGCGGTTACCGCGCTTCACCTTACCCATTGTCACCTCACCGTCAATCTCAGAGACGATGGCGGGGTTACTCGGGTTACGTGCCTCGAACAGTTCGGTGACACGGGGCAGACCACCAGTGATGTCACCACCCTTGGCTGCTGCACGCGGAATCTTGACGAGCGTCTCACCCGTCTTAACCGTCTGGCCGTTCTCCACGACAACGTGACCACCCACAGGGAAGTTGTAAGTTCCGATCACCTCGCCGTTTGCACCAATCACATCACAAGTCGGCACCTTCGACTTATCCTTGGACTCGGTGACAATCTTCTCGGTCAGACCGGTCGTTTCGTCGGTCTCGGCACGGAAGGTGACACCTTCTATCACGTCGTTGAATTTCAGCTTACCGGTGTATTCAGTTACGATGACAGCGTTGAACGGATCCCACTGTGCAATCTTGGCACCTCTCTCCACCTCGTCGCCGTTGTGGTAATAGAGCGAAGAACCATAAGGCACGTTCACGGAAGAAAGTACAATCTTCGTATTCGGATCCACGAAGCGGAGTTCACCGAGACGGCTCACAACCATCTCACACTCACGGCCGTCCTCATCGAACGGTACGGTGCGCACCTCCTCCAACTCAATCTTCGCACGGTCGTACTTAGACACGATACTTGCATTGGCAGCTGCATTGGCAGCCACACCACCGGCGTGGAACGTACGGAGTGTCAGCTGCGTACCCGGCTCACCGATAGCCTGTGCGGCAATCACACCGACAGCCTCACCCTTCTGCACCATGCGGCGAGTAGCAAGGTTGCGACCGTAACACTTCATACATACGCCCTTCTTCGACTCACAAGTGAGCACAGAGCGAATCTCCACGCTCTCAATGTCGGCAGCCTCAATAGCTTCAGCGATAGGCTCGGTAATCTCCTCACCTGCCTCGACAATCACCTCACCCGTCTTGGGGTTGATGATGTCATGCACGGATACACGACCGAGGATGCGCTCCGACAGGCTTGAAATCACCTCGTCGCCGCTCTTCAATGCCGTACATACGAGACCGCGCAGCGTGCCGCAATCTTCCTCGTTGATAATCACATCGTGAGAAACATCGACAAGACGACGGGTCAGGTAACCTGCGTCGGCGGTCTTCATGGCCGTGTCAGCAAGACCCTTACGGGCACCGTGCGTAGAGATGAAGTATTCCAACACGGACATACCCTCCTTGAAGTTCGACAGAATCGGGTTCTCAATAATCTGGTGTCCCTCGGCACCTGCCTTCTGCGGTTTCGCCATCAGACCACGGATACCAGAGAGCTGCTTAATCTGATCCTTAGAACCACGGGCTCCCGAATCGAGCATCATGAACACGGCATTGAAGCCCTGGTCGGCCTCCGTCATCTGCTGCAGCAGGATGTTACCGATATCGTTGTTCACGTGCGTCCAAGTGTCAATCACCTGGTTATAACGCTCGTTGTCCGTGATGAATCCCATATTATAGTTATCGGTAATCTGGCGTACTTCCTCGTTACCCTTCTCTATCAACTCAGCCTTCTCCTTCGGGATGATGATGTCGTCAAGGTTGAACGACAGACCTGCCAGATAAGCCATGCGGTAACCGAGGTTCTTGATACCATCAAGGAACTCGCATGCCTCTGCGAAGCCCACGCTCTTAATCACATCAGCGATGATATCGCGCAGACTCTTCTTAGAGATAATCTTATTGACATAGCCCACTTCCTTTGGAATGATGCCATTAACGATGACACGGCCAACGGAAGTCTCCACCATATGGCGCTCGGGCTTGCCATCAACGATATCATCCACGACAACCTTCACCAATGCGTGCAGGTCGCACTTGCCCTCGTTGTGAGCGATGATGGCCTCTTCAGGACCATAGAAGGTCAAGCCCTCACCCTTTGCACCCGGACGAATCTTAGTGATATAGTAAAGACCAAGCACCATATCCTGCGACGGCACCGTGATAGGCGCACCATTGG
This sequence comes from Prevotella sp., assembly GCA_022511065.1. Taxonomy (GTDB): domain Bacteria; phylum Bacteroidota; class Bacteroidia; order Bacteroidales; family Bacteroidaceae; genus Prevotella. The sequence goes on along the minus strand of JAFLSG010000041.1, from coordinate 5,649 downwards.
CAGGGTTCAGGATATTGTGGCTCTGCAGCATCAGCAGCTGTGCCTCCAGGATTGCCTCATTGCTCAACGGGAGGTGAACAGCCATCTGGTCACCGTCGAAGTCAGCGTTGAACGCCGTACATGCCAACGGGTGCAGCTGAATAGCCTTACCTTCAATCAGTTTAGGCTGGAATGCCTGAATACCGAGACGGTGAAGTGTCGGGGCACGGTTCAGCAGAACGGGGTGACCCTTCATCACGTTCTCAAGGATATCCCAAATCACCGGCTCGCGACGATCCACAATCTTCTTGGCACTCTTCACCGTCTTCACGATACCGCGCTCAATGAGCTTACGGATGATGAACGGCTTGTAAAGCTCTGCTGCCATCAACGTAGGCAGACCGCACTCACCCATCTTCAACTCCGGACCTACAACAATTACCGAACGGGCGGAGTAATCGACACGCTTACCGAGCAGGTTCTGACGGAAGCGGCCCTGCTTACCCTTCAGTGAATCGGAGAGAGACTTCAACGGACGATTGGAATCACTCTTCACAGCGCTCGCCTTACGAGAGTTGTCGAAGAGAGAATCAACGGCCTCCTGCAGCATACGCTTCTCGTTGCGGAGAATCACTTCAGGCGCCTTAATCTCCATCAGACGCTTCAGGCGATTGTTACGGATGATGACGCGACGATAGAGGTCGTTCAAGTCGGAAGTGGCAAAACGGCCACCATCCAACGGAACAAGCGGGCGAAGCTCCGGCGGAGTAACGGGGATAATCTTCATAATCATCCACTCCGGGCGGTTGATGCCCTTCTCCACGCTCTGGCGGAAAGACTCCACCACCTGCAGACGCTTCAATGCCTCGTTCTTACGCTGCATGGAAGAGTCGCTGTTAGCGCGGTCGCGCAGCTCGTATGACAAAGAGTCAAGATCAAGACGGGTCAGCAACTCATAGATTGCCTCTGCACCCATCTTGGCAATGAACTTATTGGGGTCATTGTCGTCAAGATAGTTATTGTCCGGCGACACCTTGGTGTCAAGAATCTCATTATACTCGTCCTCAGAGAGCAGGTCATATACATTGGAACCAATGGCATCGTTACCCTCGCCGTCCTTCTTGCCTGCCATAGCACCCGGCTGAATAACCACATAGCGCTCGTAATAGATAATCGCATCGAGCTTCTTGGTGGGAAGACCGAGCAGATAACCAATCTTGTTGGGCAGACTACGGAAATACCAGATATGCGCAACAGGCACGACCAACTCGATGTGACCGGCACGCTCACGGCGCACCTTCTTCTCCGTCACCTCGACACCGCAACGGTCGCAGACGATGCCCTTATAGCGGATGCGCTTGTACTTGCCGCAGGCGCACTCATAGTCCTTGGTCGGACCGAAGATGCGCTCGCAGAACAGACCGTCGCGCTCGGGCTTGTAGGTACGATAGTTGATGGTCTCCGGCTTGGTTACCTCTCCGAAGCTGTTCTCGAGAATCTCCTCGGGCGAGGCAAGACCAATGGTAATTTTCGTAAAATTATTCTTTACTTTTGAATCTTTCTTGAAAGCCATATTTCAATTCTACTATTTTCGTTTTTACAAAGTTACCTTTAATCCAGCGTGATGCTCAGACCGAGACCGCGCAACTCGTGCAGCAACACGTTCAACGACTCGGGGATACCCGGCGTCGGCATCGGCTCGCCCTTGACGATGGCCTCGTATGCCTTGGAGCGGCCTACGGTATCGTCGGACTTGACAGTCAGGATCTCCTGAAGCACGTGGCTGGCACCGAATGCCTCCAATGCCCAGACCTCCATCTCTCCGAAACGCTGTCCACCGAACTGTGCCTTACCACCGAGCGGCTGCTGCGTAATCAAGCTGTACGGGCCAATGGAACGGGCGTGCATCTTGTCCTCTACCATGTGACCGAGCTTCAAGAAGTAGGTGATACCCACCGTAGCGGGCTGGTCGAACATCTCACCCGTCTCACCGTCATAGAGGTGAGTAGAGCAGAGACGCGGCAGACCTGCCTTGTCGGTCCACTCTGCCAGATCCTCCAACTTCGCACCATCGAAAATCGGAGTAGCGAACTTCACGCCAAGACGCTTACCCGCAGCACCGAGGATGGCCTCAAAAATCTGACCAAGATTCATACGCGAGGGCACACCCAGCGGGTTCAGCACGAGATCCACGGGACGACCATCCTCAAGGAACGGCATATCCTCCTGGCGCACCACCTTGGATACGATACCCTTGTTACCGTGACGACCGGCGAGCTTATCACCCACACCAATCTTACGCTTCTTCGCCACGTAAACCTTTGCCATCTGCAGGATGCCGGCAGGCAGCTCGTCGCCAATGGTAATGGCGAACTTCTTGCGCTTCATCTCTGCATCCAACAGCTTGTATTTCTTCATAAAGTTGATAATCAGCTTGGCTATCAACTCGTTCTTATGCTCATCATTCGTCCAGTTGCTGATCTGGATGTCACCATACTCCAGGGTCTTCAAGTTCGTCATCGTGAACTTAGAGCCCTTCGTGATGATCTCTGCACCTGTGTAATCCTTCACACCTTGTGAGGTCTTACCCTTCGTCAGCTCCAACAACTTGTCAATGAGAATATCCTTCAAATCCTCTACCTTCGCCTCGTACTCCTCATCAATCTTGGCAAGCGTAGCCTTATCCTGCTGCTTTGACTTACGATCCTTGATGGCACGGGCAAAGAGTTTCTTGTCGATAACGACACCGGTCAGCGACGGATTGGCTTTCAGTGAAGAATCCTTCACATCACCGGCCTTGTCACCGAAGATGGCACGGAGCAACTTCTCCTCCGGCGACGGGTCGCTCTCTCCCTTCGGGGAAATCTTACCGATAAGGATATCGCCCGGCTCCACACGAGCACCCACGCGGATAACACCATTCTCGTCGAGGTCTTTCGTTGCCTCCTCACTCACGTTGGGGATGTCTGCGGTGAACTCCTCGACACCACGCTTCGTCTCGCGCACATCAAGCGAATACTCATCCACATGAACAGAGGTCAGGATGTCCTCACGCACGATGCGCTCATTAAGCACGATGGCATCCTCGTAGTTATAACCCTTCCACGGCATATAGGCAACCAACAGGTTGCGACCCAAAGCCAGCTCTCCATTTTCAGTAGCATAACCTTCCGTCAGGATATCGCCCTTCTTCACGCGCTGACCCTTCTCGCAGGTAGGACGCAGGTCGATGGTCATATTCTGGTTCGTGCGGCGGAACTTGGAAATGCGGTATTCCTTGAGTGCCGGCTCGAAGCTCACGAACTCCTCGTCTTCCGTGCGGTCATAGAGGATGCGGATGGTCGTGGCATCTACATATTCCACCGTACCATCGCCCTCAGCCGTCACCATCGTGCGGGAATTCTCGCACACCTGCTTCTCAATACCAGTACCAACGATAGGAGCCTCGTTGTGAAGCAGGGGAACTGCCTGGCGCATCATGTTAGATCCCATCAGTGCGCGGTGCGCATCGTCATGCTCCAAGAACGGAATCAGCGAAGCGGCAATCGAAGCAATCTGCTGCGGCGACACATCCATGAGTGCCACCTCCGTGGGAGGCACGACGGGGAAGTCTGCATCCTGACGACATTTCACGACATCGCGGATGAACGTACCGTCATCATTCAACGGAGCATTACCCTGACCGATGATGTGCTCAGACTCCTCTTCTGCGGTGAGATATACAATCTCATCATTGTTCAAATTGGCAACACCGCCCTCTACCTTACGGTACGGAGTCTGGATGAAACCAAGTTCGTTAATCTTTGCATATACACAAAGCGACGAAATCAGACCGATGTTCGGACCTTCAGGGCTCTCAATCGGGCAAAGACGACCGTAGTGTGTATAGTGTACGTCACGCACCTCGAAACCTGCACGCTCGCGAGACAGACCACCAGGACCAAGGGCGGAGAGACGACGCTTGTGGGTCACCTCTGCCAACGGGTTGGTCTGATCCATGAACTGCGACAGCGGATTAGTTCCGAAGAACGAGTTGATGACGCTGGAAATTGTCTTGGCATTGATCAGGTCTGTCGGAGTGAACACCTCATTGTCGCGGACATTCATGCGCTCACGGATGGTGCGGCTCATGCGTGCCAAGCCGATAGAGAACTGATTGCTCAGCTGCTCGCCCACCGTGCGGACACGGCGGTTTGACAAGTGGTCGATATCATCCACCGAAGCCTTGGAGTTCACCAACTGAATCAGGTACTTGATAATCTCGATGATATCTTCCTTGGTCAGAACACGAACATCCATATCGGTGTTCAGGTTCAGCTTCTTGTTGATACGGTAGCGACCCACATCACCCAAGTCATAACGCTTGTCAGAGAAGAACAGGTTCTGAATCACCTCGCGCGCACTTGCATCATCGGCAGGGTCTGCATTACGCAACTGACGATAGATATAAAGCACGGCTTCCTTCTCGGAGTTCGCAGTATCCTTATGCAGCGTATTGAAGATGATGGAATAATCCTGCGCAACAGCTTCATCCTTGTGTACGAGGATGGTCTGCGCACCGCTCTCGAGAATGTCCATCATGTTCTCTTCCGTGATTTCCGTCTCACGATCCATGATGACCTCGTTACGCTCAATAGATACAACCTCACCCGTATCTTCATCGACGAAATCCTCGTTCCAGCTCTTCAGCACGCGGGCTGCCAACTTGCAGCCAAGCACCTTCTTCAGCGAGGTCTTATTGACCTTCACCTCCTCTGCCAGATCAAAGATTTGCAGGATATCCTTGTCCGTCTCGAAGCCGATGGCGCGCAACAGGGTTGTTACGGGCAACTTCTTCTTACGGTCAATGTAGGCAAACATCACATTATTAATATCCGTGGCGAACTCAATCCATGAGCCCTTGAACGGAATGACGCGTGCGGAGTAAAGCAGCGTTCCGTTGGCATGCACGTTCTGTCCGAAGAATACGCCGGGAGAACGGTGCAGCTGGGAAACCACCACGCGCTCGGCACCGTTGATAACGAAAGTACCGTTGGCCGTCATATAGGGGATGGGACCGAGGAACACATCCTGAACGACTGTTCCAAAATCCTCATGATCCGGATCCGTGCAATACAGTTTAAGCTTAGCCTTCAAGGGCACGCTATACGTCAGTCCGCGCTCAAGACACTCGTCAATCGTGTAGCGGGGCGGGTCGATATAGTAATCCAGGAACTCAAGAACAAAATTATTACGCGTATCGGTGATAGGGAAATTCTCTGCGAACACCTTATACAAACCGTCATTCTTGCGTTCCTCAGGCGGAGTATCCAACTGCAGGAAGTCTCTGAACGACTTTAATTGCACATCAAGGAAATCCGGAAACGGCATCGGATTTTTGACGCTGCCAAAGTTTACTCTGTTATCTACTAATTTTGAAGCCATATAAATATAATAATGTGTAGTAAGACACAAAAAGGTCAGGAACCCCCGACTGGGGAGTCCCTAACCATTTTTATAAATCTGTGACTGATTATTTCAGCTCGACCTCGGCACCAGCGCCCTCGATGGTCTTCTTCAGGTTCTCAGCCTCGTCCTTAGACAGACCCTCCTTGATGGTAGCGGGAGCACCGTCCACGAGATCCTTAGCCTCTTTCAGACCAAGACCGCAAGCCTCTTTCACAGCCTTAA
>JAFLSG010000040.1 GCA_022511065.1 Prevotella sp. | reverse complement strand
GTGTGGCGGAGTCGCTGTGCTCAGGCCTGTATAGCTACAACCTGCGCCATCAGATTGCCGACACGCTCAGCCGTGGACTGCATCCCGACTTTCAGGGTGTGCTGCAAGTGGCGGTCAAAGAGGTGTGGGGCATGGTTTGCCTCATCGGTACCCTTCTCTTGCTGCTGATGCTGCTTTATGTCGGTGCAAGGGCAATTAACAGGAAGATGCAACCGTTTGCACGGCTTGGCTGATACATTGAAGCACGCTGAAAGACAGCACTGACGGGCTTTTCCGTAACTTTGCACACCGAACATAAAACCATCAAAAAGCAAAGAATATGAAGCGGATAGGCACTGCACTCCTCTCACTTATTGCCACCATCACCATGATGGCGCAGGGCTGGCCAGCCAACTACGGCGGCGTGATGCTGCAAGGCTTTTACTGGGACTCGTACAGCGGCACGCGGTGGACGGTGTTGGAGAAGCAGGCAGATGACCTCGCGGCGACCTTCGACCTCGTATGGCTGCCCCAGAGCGGTAAGAGCCAGAACAGTCCGTCAATGGGTTACGACCCGCTCTACTGGTTTACGGACTACAACAGTTCATTCGGCAACGAGGCGGAACTGCGCTCACTCATCAGTACGTTCAAGCAGAAGGGTATCGGAACCATCGCCGACGTGGTAATTAACCACCGCGGCACGGTGAGCACATGGACGGACTTCCCCACCGAGACATACAACGGCGTGACCTACACGATGACCTACGAGGACATCTGTTCTGACGACGAGGCTGCCCGCAACGGGCAGCAGGTGGGTGCGAACAAGGACACCGGCGAGAATTGGGACGGCATGCGCGACCTCGACCACACGCGGGAGAACGTGCAGACAGCGGTGAAGGCTTACTTGAAGTTCCTACTTGCCGACCTCGGCTATACGGGTTTCCGCTACGATATGGTGAAGGGCTATGCACCGGAATACACCAAAATATATAACACGGACGCGCAACCGCAGTTCTCCGTAGGCGAGTGCTGGGACGGCACAAGCACCATCCGCAACTGGATTGACGGCACGGACAAGACGAGCGCAGCCTTCGACTTCCAGTTCCGCTACACCGTGCGCAATGCTGCCAACAACGGCGACTGGAGCCGATTGGCAAAGCAGAACGACGGCAACTGGCCGCTCGTGAGCAGGGACTACGAGGGGGGAGGCTACCGCCAATATGCCGTGACCTTCGTGGAGAACCATGACACGGAGCGGCGCTCGAATGCGGCACAAGACCCGCTTGTGAAGGACACATTGGCTGCCAATGCCTACCTGATAGCCATGCCGGGCACACCCTGCGTGTTCATGACCCACTGGCAGGCATACAAGAGCGACATCAAGGCAATGATTGAGGCACGCAAGGCGGCGGGCATCACCAATACCTCTTCCTATGCGAACTTTAGGAGCAACAGCACGTACTACGCCAATACGGTGGATGACAAGCTGTTAGTAGTGGTGGGCGATGAAAGGCAGGTAGAGCCGAACAACGCACAATGGACGAAGATACTCGCGGGGCATCACTACGCCTACTACCTTTCCAACTCGCTCGAAACGGCATGGGCAGACAAGGCATCGGGCAGCTACACGGATGCATTCACCGTGACGCTGACCGCCGTTTCAGCAGACGCAGGGGCAAAATTAGTCTATACAACCGACGGCTCCACGCCTTCTGCCACCAATGGCAAACAGGCAGGGAGCGGTGAGACGCTGACCATCGACGGCGACTGCACGCTGACGGTGGGTCTGCTGACGGGCGGAGCGGTGAAGGGAATCGTCACCCGCAGCTTCTGGTTCACGGAGGCAGAGACGGTGAAGATACCCGACTTCTGCAAGGTGGGCGAAGGCGAGACATGCGCCTTCTTCGAAGCACCGCCTTCGTGGGACAAGACCATCTACTGCTGGGCATGGACGAACACGCCCGCCGACAACTTCACCTCAAAGACCGGTACATGGCCGGGTGCAGCCTGCGAGCCTATCGGCACGGCTGACAACGGCAACCATGTGTGGAAATGGACGTGGGACGGCACGAAGCAGAACAACTCTGCCGCCACGCAGCCCGCAATGATTATCTTCAGCAGCGAGGGCAGTCCGCAGACGAAAGACTTGGACTTCCAGAACGGCGGTTACTACAACGAATACGGGCTACAGGGCAATGTCACCACAGGCATCCGCCCCGTTGCCATGCCCGACATCAATACGCAGCGCAAGGTCTATGCACTCGACGGACGGCTCGTGCGCATCGCTGCACCGGGTGAGGATGCGCTCGGCGGTCTGCCGAAGGGTGTGTATATCGTCAATCAGAAGAAATACATCAAAGAATAGCATCCGCACACTTTGTTCCGATGCTTTGCACAACTTGTGCGGATGCTTTGCACGAGTGAAAGGAATGCTTCCTATACCCCCATAGGAAGCATTCCTTTGAGTTGTAGAGACTATTCCTTTGAGGTGTGGAAAGCATCGGAGTGAGTGGTGGGAATACCTCTTTGAAAATGTGGGTAAATTTCTCTGAAGATATGGGGTGGATGGTTGGTAAATGGGATAATGCTTTGGGGTAGGCGGGATGATGTATTGAGGGTAATGGGGATGATTTTCATGGCAGTATTGGAGGAGGGGAGTGTAGGAGAAAAAGAACCCTCCCCGCAGCCACTTGGGACTGCGGGGAGGGCGGTTGTAATGGGTAGGTAAATTGTTTTTTCTTGTTGTTACCCAGTGCGGATAAACGTGTTATCCGTTGTTGCGGCTATTAATAGCCGGGGTTCTGCCAAGCCTTTTGCTGTGCCTCGCTGAGGTTAGAGCCGTCCTCGTTCAGCAGACCATCGATGAAGGACTGCGGGATGGGGCGGTAGTTGTGGCGCTCTGCGATGTTGGGCGCAGCCTCGGGGTTGAATGCCTTGGCACGGCTGATGAGCCTGTTGGTGCGAGAAAGGGTCTCCCAACGCTGCCACTCACCGATAAGCTCGCGGGTGCGCTCGTTGAGGATGAACTCGATAGCACGCTCTGTCTGACCGCTCACGCCGAGCTTCGAGATGATAGCCTCGTCCTCTGCGGGCAGGTTGTCCCATGTCCAGCTTGTCAGGTTAGACGCTTCGGTCGTAACGGGCTGGTTGGGGTTAGACAGATAGTAGGTGTTCATGTTCAGGTTCGAGTTGATGTAGTTCTCAGCAGCAGAACCAGTGTTCAGTGCGTTGCCCTCGAATGCCTTTGAGCCGTCCACATAGTAAGAGCGATTCTCGCCGTTCTTCCACTGGGCACGAGCGCGGATTACATCGATGTCGGCCTTGGCAGAAGCCATGTCACCGAGGCGAACGTAGCACTCTGCACGCAGCAGATAAGTCTCACCGAGGCGAGCCATGATTACATCGCGGAAGGAGTCACCCTTCTCACCTTGACGTGTACCGTCCTCCGTCTTGTTGATACCGGCGAAGAAGTTACAGATCGGGGTGCTGGTGAAGGTGGGAGCTACATACTGACCATTCTGATAAAGCACGAGTGAGCTGGGTACCCACTGACCCTTCTTTGCGGTCAGCGCACCTGCCTCGGGAGTCTGACGACCCTCTCTGCTCCATTCGGGCAGACGGCCTGCGTCATCCGTGAAGGTCGGGCTTTGTACGTATGCACCGAAGGTGTAGCTGTCATAGGTGTGGTCATCCTTCGTGTTCAGAATCATCACGATACCAGGGTCACCAATGGCAACACCCTTTTCTGCTGCTACTGCTGCGTCAGGAATAGCCGTAGCGCCGAACACGGTCTTGAAGGTCTTCCACAGACGAGCGTCGTTCACGTGGTCATAAGCAGCGTAGGTGTATTCCGTCGGACGGCAACGCTGGAAATCCATACCACCAATCCAGATACCACGCGGAGTCCAACCGGCACCGAAACCGGCACCGAACTGCGGGGTAAAGTAGTTGTAGGTACGGTTACCGAAGCGGCCTACCGTAACGCCTGAGTTGTTGAAGCCGGCTGCCATCAGAATCTCGTTAGACTCCTCTGCTGCGCAGTCGATACCCGTCCAGTTAGCATACAGGTTGCTGTAGTTAGGCTCGAGCGTGCGGGCATTGATAGCGTAGGTACACATCTGGATAGCCTCCTGCAGGTCGCTCTGCTTGGTGCTGCCGTTGAAGGCGTTGCAACGCTCAGAAGCACGGAACAGGAGCGCCTTGGCGAGGAAGTGGGCAGCAGTAGCCTTCGTCCACGTGATACCCTTACCATAGGTGAATACCTCACCCTCGAAGAGATTGTAAGCCTCGCGCAGGTCAGAGATTACCTGCTCCCAAGCCTCTTCCTCAGTGGCCTGCTCGAATGTGCGAACTACGCCTTCTGCGGGAGTTGTCTGCAATACCGGGCGACCATACTGGGCGGTCAGACGGTAGTAGTTGTAACCGCGGAGGAAGTAAGCGTGAGCCAGACAGCGGTTGCGCACCTTTGCATCAGAGATGATGTCTGCCTTGGCAATAATCGTGTTACAGGAAGCAATACCGTAGTACAGCTGATCCCACAGCGCGCTGATAGGAGGACAGTTGTTGTTGGCCGCACCCGTTGCGGTGGTACAGTTCGTCGGGTTGAAACGGTTGTCGTAGGTGTTCCACGGCTCTGCCGTCAGGTCGTTCGCATTGGTGAACTCGTCCGTTCCGTAGAGCGTGATACCGTATGCCCACTCATATCCGAAGTGCCAGCGGATGTTTCCGTAGAGAGACACCGTGAGTGCCTCCAAGCCTTCGGGAGTATCAAAATACTGCGTGTTAAAGCTGGTGTTCAGTTCCTCGTCCAAGAAATCACTTGCACAAGAGGTCGTGCCTGCCACTACCACTGTGGCGAGGAGACCGCCCATCATATATTTTCTGATATTCATAATATTCTTCTTCTACTTGTTATTGTTGCTATATATTGTTGATGTCATCAGCACTTAGAAGCCAACCTCTACACCGAACACAAAGCTGCGGTTGAAGTACGTCTTGCCAGTATCGAGGTCGAAGCCGTCGATGGACTGGTGGATGCTGAACGGGTTGATAACCTGTGCATAGACCTTGGCGCGCTGCAAGCTGGTGCGGTTAATCAGGTTCTTCGGGAGGCTATAGCCGAGAGAGATGTTGCGCACCTTCACGAACGATGCCTTCTTGAAGCCCAAGAGTGAGGAGAACTGATCCTTAGAACCAGAAGTTGCCTGTCCGAGGATAGGCTTCTGCCACTCTGCACCGGGGTTGTCCGGAGTCCAGTAATCCACTTCGCGCTGGTTGCCGTGTGCAGTCATTGCCTCGCCACCAGTGGAGAACATATAGCCGAGGCGGCCAAACATGTTGATGCCCAACTCGATGCCCTTGTAAGAGAAGTTGTTGTTCCATCCGAGGGTGGTGGAAGGATTGCGCTGACCGAGCACTACGCGGTCGTCGCCGTCCATCTTGTAGTCACCATTCTGGTCTTTCGGGCGAACCATACCTGCCGTGAATTCGTAGCCGTTCTCATTCCATTTTGCCATTTCTGCGGCATCGCTCTCCTGCCAGATACCGGCGGCCTCGTAGCCGTAGTAAACGCTGAGAGACTCGCCGATGAACCATGAGTTATCGACCATGTCGTTCTTACCATAAGCCAACTCTACGATTTCGTCCTTCTGGTAAGCCACGTTGAAGTCAGTCTCCCAAGTGAAGTCCTTGGTCTGAACGGGGATAGCGTTGATGGTAAACTCGATACCGTGGTTCTTCGTCTCACCTACGTTAGCGTATGTGCGGGGGAAACCAGTCAGTGTCGGGATGTTCATCGACATCAGCAGGTCGGTGGTTCTTGACCAGTAAAGGTCGAGGCTACCGAAGATGCGACCATTCAGGAAACCGTAGTCGATACCGAGGTTCCACTGTGTGGTCTTCTCCCAACCGAGCTGCGGGTTCGCCATCGTAAGCTGATTGTTTGAATAATAAGGCTCGTTAGTGGTATAACCAAGCACGTTATCCATACCGTTGAACGGCAGATAGATACCGGTGATGTCACCGATGGTCTGGTAAGGAGATACGGCAGCGTTACCCGTCACACCGAGACCGAGGCGGAGCTTGAGGTTGCTGATCCAGCTTACGTTCTGGATGAACTCCTCTTCACCGATACGCCATGCAAGTGCAGCAGAGGGGAAGAAATCCCACTTATGACCGGGAGCGAGCTGAGAGGCACCGTCCCAACGACCTGATACAGTCAGCAAGTAGCGCTCATTGAAACCGTAGTTCAAGCGAATCATGTAAGACTCGAGCTGACGCTCCGTGATGCCAGAGCTCATAGAAGCCTTGTAGTCGGCATTTGTCACATCAACCGTACCGAAAGCGTTCCACAGGTAAGAATCCTTTGCAAGACCCTGTGCGGACATTGCAGAAGACTCAACATCCCACTTAGAAGCGGTCTGCAGAAGGGTTACGCCCACCTTGTGCTTCTGTGCGAAGGTGCGGTCGAACATAATCATGTTGTCAAGTGTCCAAGAGAAGTCGCGCTGATTCTGCAGACGTGCAATGTTCTTACCCTCTGAGCCGTCGGAGTTCAGACGGTTTACAGAATTACCCTGGACGAATGAACCCTGTCGCCAGTTGCGGAAGTCAGGACCGAAGCTGATCTTGTAGCTCAGACCCTTGAGGGGCTGGAAAATCTCGCCGAAGTTGATGGTGGCGGAGAAGTTACCGAGCGCACGGAAAGTCTGCGACTGCTGGGTAGATTTGTTCCACTCATCTACGATGTTGTAGATACCCGTCTCACCACCGGGGTTGATGACGATGTTACCCTCTGCGTCATAAGGAAGTGCGTGGCTGTAAATCTGCTGTGCCTTGCCGAAGATGGCATCGGGGATAGAGTTTGAAGGACCTGCATATGTAGATACACCATAGTCCATCTCCTGCCAAGAAGCGTTGATGGATGCCTGCATAGAGAACCACTTGGTGGGGTTGATGTTCACGCTAATCTTGCCCGTGTAGCGGTCGTACCACTGACCCTTCTGCGTACCCTTGTTGCTCAGGTAACCGAAAGAGCCGTAAGCATTCATCTTGTCAGTACCGCCACTTACTGCGAGTGTGTGCTCGTGAGAGAGTGAGGTCTGCGTAACGAGATCCGTCCAGTCGGTGTTGGTCACTCTTGAAGGATCCCACTTGCCACCTGCCCAACCTTTCATCACGTTGTCGCGAGAGGTCTGACCGTCCAGCGGGCTGTCGAAGATGAGCATATCGTTCTCCTGTGTGGGAGAGTTCGGATGTGCATAGGCGTCCGGATCGGAGTTGTAGGCTGCCCAACGACGGAACTGGATGAAGTCGGCTGCGCTCATCATCTTGGAAGCCTGCGCGATGTTGGACACCGTGAGCGTACCGGTATAGTCAACGCTCATACGGCCACTCTTACCCTGCTTGGTGGTAACGAGTACAACACCGTTGGCACCACGGCTACCGTAGATAGCGGTGGCAGATGCGTCCTTGAGGATGTCGATGCTTTCGATGTCGCGCGGGTTGAGCGTCTCAATAGCCGAAGCAGAGAGCAAGGGCACACCATCAACAACATACAACGGAGCGTTGGATGCGTTGAGCGAGCGCTCACCACGGATACGGATGCTACCGAGCTGACCCGGGCGCTCGTTGGTGGTGATGTCCACACCGGCAGCCTTACCCTGCAATGCCTCGAGGGCGTTGTTCACGGGGCGTGCGTTGAGCTCTTCGCCCGAAACGCTTGCCATGGCACCGGTCACGTCGCTCTTCTTCTGAACACCGTAACCAACCACAACGACTTCGTCGAGCAGCTGACGGTCTTCCTCGAGCGTGATGTTAATCTGCGACTTGCCGGCCACAGCAACGGTCTGTGTGCGGAAGCCTACATAGGAGATTTCGAGCTTTGCGCTCTCGGGGACATTCTGAACGGTGAAGTTACCGTCAAAGTCCGTAATCGTACCGGCAGAAGTTGCCCCCCCCAGCACTTTCACACTCGCACCGATGATAGCCTCACCAGTAGCGTCAATCACAGTTCCCGTCACCGTCTTCTGCGCGAAAGCGGCAGAGCTGCCGAGCAGCATCAGACACAGGAACACGAGCTGTCGGAGCATAGTTGTGCCCGACAACATCTTGTCTGTAACCTTTGATTTTCTCATACAGTAATAGTTAGTAAATTAAGTAAATTTTAAAAACGTTGCTGCAAAAATAATACTTTCCGCCTAATTTTAAACACTTTTTTGCGTTTAATTAGGCGGAAAGTCAAATATTAAGGGTTAAATATCAAATATTCGGGATTAGTCGCCAGCATACTGGCCGATGAAAAAGACAGCCCCCGAAGACAGTTCGCTGATGACGTAGAGGAAGGGGCGGTTGGCGTGGAACTCCACGCGGCGCGGCTCATTGGGTGCGAGCGACAGCATGCGGACACCTCCCACGGTTACGGCAGCCGCCTCGGTGCCCTCCTCGCTGAGCTTGATGCGTGCCACCTGTTTCATCTGACTAATGTAGGTGGGCACGTTGCAGAAGGCGGGGAACTCAGCCACATTACGGTCGAAAGCCTTGGTCACGCCGAGCTGCGCCATGACGCGCTCGAGGCTCTCGTCGGTCTTGGACTCAAAGCGGGGCAGCTTGACATCGACCATCGCCTTGCCCATCGTGCGGACGCGCGCCGTCCAAGTCTCGGCGGTCAAGCCTTGCAGCACCTGACCAAGTGTCTTGTTCTCACGGGGGAGAAGGAGTGTCATGCGGTAAGCTCCGTTGCCATAGGGCAGGGTGAGCATCTGGCAGTCGTCGTCGTCCATATAGCCGAACTCGTGCTCTTGGTGCATCATAGCCACCTCCTTGCCACCCTTGAATGGCTCGTTCTTGGTGTTCTTGGGGTCGAACTTCTCCGTCCATGCGCCCTTGAAATAGATGGCATTGAGGAGATAGCTGACGGCGGAGGGGTCGAACTCGTCCTTGGAGAGCACTTCCTCAATCATGCCGTCGGTATGGTCTGCAGTCCAGCGGTTGATGTATGCCGCCGTCTCGCCGTCGGCAAAGTTGCGGCTCTCGGGCTGTGCGCCGTAGAAGTTCTTAGCTTTCTTCACGAAGGCAGACTTCAGTTTGTAGCCCTTGTTCACGTAGATGTTGCTCGCCATCGTGACCTTGGTCTGGTTGTCGAGCGTGGGCGCCTCGAAGAGCATCTTGCGGGCAAACGCATTGATGGCATCCGCGCCGGCATCGCCGAAGCCGAGCACCTGATTGATTTGGTCGCGCGTCTCGCCCGTCGCGCCGTTGTCGAGCATGCCGAGGGCGCAGGTGATGCTGAGCGGCGAGATGACGAGACTCTTGTTGGAAGTGACCGAAGCCCCGCAGCAAGAACACTTCTCGGTGACTTCGAGCTTCTCTGCCATCGTCTTGAAGAGGTTAAAGGCAAACTCATTGTTGCGGCCGACCAGTTCCCGCTCGCCGTCGGTCAGGGCGATTTCCTTGCGGCTGTTGTCATCAGCCGGTGCGGGCTTCACGTTGTTGTCAAACGAACTCATAGTCATTGCCATCGTAAGGGCGAGGGCTACCCGTAATCCATTTTTTCTCATATTCTGTTTGTTTTGATTCCTTTACTATAAAACGTATAAAAGTGAAAACGTCCCACGTTAGAGGGTTAAATAATCTTAATTGGGCGAAAATTCGCTTTTATTTTGGCACTTTGGACGAGTTTTGCTATTTTTGCAGCTGTTATGACGACACGAATGCACCCCCTTGATACCGATTTGCAGAAGCCGGAGCGGTTTACCTATCCCTTCTATTACGACCCTCACCCCCTGTCCGTGCTTGCGGCGGAGGAGACGATGCGGGAGATAGCCGCCATGCGACTGACCGAAGGCAAGATGTTCGGCGTGCTTGTGGTGGAGGATGCGACGGGCAGGCTCGGCTTTCTCGTCGCCTATTCGGGACTGCTTGAGGGGCGGAACGACTGGCCCTATTTCGTGCCGCCCGTGTTTGATGCGCAACAGCCCGACGGACACTTCAAGCAGACGGAGCGGGAAATCAGTACGCTGAACGAAGCCCTGCGGACGGAAACGGAGCCAGCGCAAGTGGAAAAGCTGAAAGCGCAGCGGAAGCAATTGTCGGAGGATTTGCAGCTGTGGCTATTCGACCAATACCGATTTCTGAATGCGAAGGGAGAGACGCGCCGCCTCATTGATGTGTGGCAAGACTACCATTGTTCGGCACGCATCAAGCGGAAATTCCCGTTGCCGCCCGGCGGTACGGGCGACTGCTGCGCCCCGAAACTGCTGCAATATGCCTACCGCGAGGGACTGAAGCCCGTGTGCATGGCTGAATTCTGGTGGGGCGCATCCCCGAAGAGCGAGGTGCGGCATCACGGGCAATTCTATCCCGCCTGTCGAGGGAAGTGCAAGCCCGTGCTGACATGGATGCTGCAAGGACTTGACATCGACCCGAATCCCGAGGAAGCGGGCTTCCCCCATCTGAAGGTGGAGGTGGTCTATGAGGACGAGGCAATGGCGGTGCTGCACAAACCGACGGGGCTGCTGAGCATCCCCGGAAGGGCGGAGGACTACTCGGTAGCGACCATCGCAGAACAAAGATGGCCCGGCTCGCTGTTGGTTCATCGGTTGGATATGTGGACATCTGGGCTTATCGTGGTCGCCAAGACCCGCGAGGCGCATGCCAGTCTGCAAGCGCAGTTCGTGAGGCGCACCGTGAGTAAGCGGTATGTCGCCATCGTGGAAGGCACGGTAAAGGAGGCGAAAGGGCGCATCGAACTGCCCCTGTACTCCGATCCGCTGAACCGCCCTCGGCAGTCGGTGGATTACGAGCGGGGCAAGTCGGCGGTGACGGAATACGAAGTCCTGAACTCCCACGATGGGCTGACGCTGGTGGCACTCTATCCCCACACGGGCAGAACGCATCAGTTGCGCGTACACTGCGCCCACACGGACGGCTTGGGCTGCCCCATCCTCGGCGACGAACTGTACGGGCTGAAGCGGGAACGGCTCTATCTGCACAGCGACCGCCTGTCGCTCGACCACCCCGTGACGGGGGAGCGGATGCACTTCGAATTGCCATATCCATTTAGCAATCTGGTACCCCTAATAATAAAATAAGGTTAAAGGCGGCGGAAAAAACGGTCGGTGCGGCAAGCATTTCGGGATTTATTTAGTAACTTTGCGCCCGAAATTCATTTTTCACTTTAAAAATTATAATTGCAATTATGATTATTGAAAACGTACATGCAAGAGAAATTCTGGATTCGCGTGGTAATCCGACAGTAGAGGTTGAGGTGACTTTGGAGAGTGGCTTCGTAGGCCGCGCTTCCGTTCCCTCTGGTGCATCAACAGGTGAGAACGAGGCTTTGGAGCTTCGCGACGGCGACAAGGGTCGCTACCTCGGCAAGGGCGTACAGCAGGCCGTGGAGAACGTGAACACGAAGATTGGTCCCGCCATCATCGGTATGAGCACCCTCGAGCAGCGCAAGATTGACGCTAAGATGCTCGAGTTGGACGGCACTCCGACCAAGAAGAACCTCGGCGCTAACGCCATCCTCGGCGTATCGCTCGCTGTGGCACACGCTGCTGCTGCCTACCTGCAGATTCCTCTGTATCGCTACCTCGGTGGCACGAACACCTACACGCTGCCCGTGCCGATGATGAACATCGTGAACGGTGGTGCTCACTCTGACGCTCCCATCGCATTCCAGGAGTTCATGATTCGTCCGGTTGGCGCTGCCAACGAGAAGGAAGGCATCCGCATGGGTGCAGAGGTATTCCACAATCTCGCCAAGCTGCTGAAGGCTCGCGGCCTTTCCACAGCCGTAGGTGATGAGGGTGGTTTCGCTCCTAACTTCAACGGTATCGAGGATGCCCTCGACACGATCATCGAGGCTATCAAGGCTGCTGGCTACGAGCCGGGTAAGGACGTGAAGATTGCCATGGACTGCGCAGCTTCTGAGTTCGCAGTACAGGAGAACGGCGAGTGGTTCTATGACTACCGTCAGCTGAAGAACGGCAAGAAGAAGGATCCTAACGGCAAGAAGCTGTCTGCCGCTGAGCAGATTGCCTACCTTGAGGAGCTTATCACGAAGTACCCCATCGACTCTATCGAGGACGGTCTCGATGAGAATGACTGGGAGAACTGGGTGAAGCTGACCGAGAAGATTGGCGACCGCTGCCAGTTGGTAGGTGACGACCTCTTCGTTACCAACGTGAAGTTCCTCGAGAAGGGTATCAAGATGGGCGCAGCCAACTCTATCCTGATCAAGGTAAACCAGATCGGTTCGCTCTCCGAGACGCTCGACGCTATCGAGATGGCACACCGTCACGGTTACACCACCGTTACCTCGCACCGCTCTGGTGAGACTGAGGACACGACCATCGCTGACATCGCCGTGGCTACCAACAGCGGTCAGATCAAGACTGGTTCGCTTTCTCGTACAGACCGTATGGCGAAGTACAACCAGCTTATCCGCATTGAGGAGCAGTTGGGTGACCAGGCCAAGTATGGTTACACGAAGCTGAAGTAATCACACCTTATTTATAATAAAGGGCTGCCCATTTAGGCAGCCCTTTATTATTTCTCTTTCGACCATTTAAGCAGTCGCTTGTATTCTTTCTTGGTAAGTCGCATGAACGAGCCGTGCTGCGGTCCCGTCACGCCCTGTATATCCACAGGGTCGGAGAAATTGCGGAGATACTTGTCCGCCTTGCAGATACGGTAGTGCTTGGGGTTCGAGGAATACTCGATGTAAGCCACGCGCCACGTATCGTCGCCAATCAGTTGGAACGCACTGGAGCCTTCGCATTTCTTGTTTCCCTCGAAACTCACATAATCATCCTCCACAGGTTTACCCCATCCAGAGGTAAGGTGCTTGGAGGTGGCGGTATAGATGCCGGGGTGGCCACCCTCCTTCTTGATGAGCATGTGATAGAGCCCATCGCTCGGCAGATAGTTGATGTCTGCGTCGATGGTGGCATAGCCCCAATCGAAAAGTAAGCGCGGTTGCGTCATACGGGTAAACGACTTGTCGGCGTAAGAGTAATACATACGGTCGTAAGCCTCCTCGGGACGGTTGAGCATGGAGTAATAAATCATGTAGCCTCCCTTGTCTCCATTCTCCCATACATAGTTGGGATCCCAGAAGATTTGCGGTGCCCAGACGCGGTTGATGGTGCTCCAGTCCTTATAGACACTCTCCGCCTCGGGGTTGGAGAAGATGCCCGTACCCTTGCGGTAGTCGAATGTGACCGAAGTCCAATGAATCAGGTCATCGCTCTTGAGGATGTCGATGCCGTAATTGTTCCATACGTGCGACTTTGCCACACACATATCGGTGGTGACCATCACATAACCCTTTCCGTCCCATGAGCGAGTGATGAAGGCATCGCGCGTACCGCCCTCGATGCGGGCGTGCTCTGCCGGGTCGAAGATGGGATTTCCGCCACGGATGTCCTCATAGTGGTACCCATCGCGGCTGACGGCGTATGCCGTCCACTCGCCCTTGTCGCTCATGTGACAATAAAGGTAGCCGTAGTCACCTTTCTGCACGTTTTGGGCAGGGGCGACCACGGCTGTGGCGAGTAATGCGGATAATAACAGTTTTCTCATAACCTTATTCCGCCTCGGGAGCCTGCCCGATCAGTTCCATGAACTCGTCGAGCTTCGGCGTGATGATAATCTGTGTGCGACGGTTGCGCTGCTTGCCAACCTCGGTGTCGTTGCTTGCAACGGGGTTGTACTCACCGCGGCCACCTGCCGTGAGGCGCTTGGGATCTACGCCGTAGTCGTTCTGCAATGCCTGTACGACACTGGAGGCACGGAGGGCGCTGAGGTCCCAGTTGTTGCGGATGTTGGTCTTGGAGATGGGCACGTTGTCGGTGTTACCCTCAATCAGCACGTCATAGTCCTTGTAGTCCTTGATAATCTTGGCAATCTTCGAGAGGGTCTCAGCGGCACGGCTGTTAATCTCGTAGGAGCCACTTTTATAGAGCATATTGTCTGCGAGGGAGATATAGACCACACCCTTCAGCACCTGCACATCCACTTCCTTCAGTTCTTCCTTCGAGAGAGAGCGGGTGAGGTTGTTGGTCAGTACCATGTTCAGGGAGTCGCTCTTCGACTTCACCTCCACCAAGTGACGGATGTACTGATTGGACTCATTAATCTGATCCACCAGTTTTTCGATAGACACATTGTTCTGACTGGCGTTGCTCAGACTCTTGTCGAGCGACTGCTGCAAGGCGGCGTATGCCCTCTTCTGCTCTGCCAAGAGCTGCTTCTGGGCAGCCAACTGCTCTTCAAGACTTGCCACGCGGGCGTTCTTTGCCGCTAAGTCCTCCTTCGTAGATTGAAGACTCTCGGTGAGCGACTTGTTCTCCGTGCGGCAACTTTCCAAATCCTTCTTGCTTGCGCAGCCCGTCATCATCAGACCGACGGCTAACGCGATAAACCATACGTTCTTTTTCATAATCCTATTTGCGTTAAAATGACTTGCGTCTGCAAAATTAGGCATCCACGGCAAAAAACAATGAAAATGTAGTCGTTATTAGAATTATTTAATTAAATTTGCAGACAAAAAACCAAAAAGAAGATGAAAAATATCAAGTATCTGTTCCTTGTTGTCATGGCCTTCCTCGCCTTTGGGGCTAATGGGCAGACCCTATCCAAGGGGGTAACAAAGGAACTTGCCGCCTACAGAAAGGCAAACGTGAGTGACGTTCTTTATGACCTGACCTTCCGCATCCCTGCCAATCCCAATGAGAAAGTGACGGGCAGGAATATCATCACCTTCGACCTGAAGGAGCGGGGCGACGTCATCCTTGACTTCCAGGGTGAACTTACCGGCTGCTATGTCTATGCGGGGAAAAAGAAGAATAAGCGGAAGCTGATACCCGTCACCTACAAGGATGAGCACATCATCATCCCGATGAAGGCATTGCAGGCCGGCCAGAACAAGGTGGAACTGAACTTTACCAGTCTTGACAAGGCGCTCAACCGCCACCAGGACTATATGTATTCGCTGTTCGTGCCCGACAAGGCACGCTCCGTGTTCCCCTGCTTCGACCAGCCCGATCTGCGTGCGCGATACCTCACGGATATCAAGGCACCCTCGGGATGGAAGACCATGACGAGCGACGGCTGCTGTCCGATACCTACCTATCTGTACTCCTTTGCTGCCGGTAACTTCCAAGAGAAGAAAACCATGCGCAACGGAAAGGCCATGCGCGCCCTCTATCGGGAGACCGACCCCGACAAGGTGGCACAGCTTGACAAGGTGTTCGACGAGGCATCACAGGCACTCCAGTGGATGGAGGGCTATACAGGCATTGCCTGTCCTTTCGGCAACGAGTTCGGTCTGCTTATCCTGCCCGGTTATCAGTTCGGAGGCATGGAGCATCCGGGAGCCATTCAACTCAGTGACCGCCGTGTGTTCCTTGAGCGGAACGCCACACAGGAGGAACTGCTCCACCGCACGGAACTGATTGCCCATGAGGTGGCGCACTTGTGGTTTGGCGACTTCGTGTCACTGAAATGGTTCGAGGATGTATGGGCGAAGGAAGTGTTTGCCAACTTCATGGCTGCCAAGATTACCCGTCGCTCTTACAATAAGGTAGATCATGACTTGAACTTCCTCAAGACCTATCAGGCACGTGCCATTGCCATCGACCGCACGGAAGGCACGCATCCCATTGCACAGGAGTTGGTAAATCTCGACCATGCGAGTCTGTTGTATGATAACATCATCTATGACAAGGCACCCGTGATGATGCGGATGTTGGAGCAGATGATGGGCGCGCCCGTGATGCAGAGCGGTTTGCAGCGTTATCTGTCGGAGCATGCTTATAACAATGCTTCATGGGACGACCTGATTAAGGTGCTCGATGAAGTTGCTCCCTCGGTAGGTGTGCGCCAGTTCAGTGAGGTGTGGGTGAAGCAGAAGGGAATGCCCACGATTCACACATCTTATCAGGATGGCAAGATTATCGTGAGCCAAATCGACCCTTACGGGCGTGGTTTGTGCTGGCGGCAGAAGTTCCAGATATATCTCATCAACGACCGTGGCGGCAGTAAGACCTTGGATGTGGATATGCAGCAGCCCACGATGACCTTCAAGGTGGCACGGCAGCCGGATTATATCATCCCTAACTACAATGGTCAAGGCTACGGGCGCTTCACGCTCGACGAGGAGTATTCCAAGCTGTTGCCGATGCGCCTCATCACCACGCGCAACGACCTTGCACGCTATTCGCTGTTGCTGACCATCTACGACAACTACCTGTTGGGCAACATTCCTCCCTCTTATTTCGGAGAACTTTATCGTCTCATGATGAAGGAGAAGAATCCGCTCATCATGTCCACCGCCATTGACCACATGGCAAAGATTGCCTACGACCTCACCCCGCAGCAGCGCACCACATTGGAGCTTTGCATCATGGACCTGCTCGGGGAGAACAAGTCGGACGAGTGCCGTCAGTTCATCATCCGCAAGTTGGGCGCATGCGCCACATCGCCGGATGTGCTTACCCAAATCAACAAACTGTGGGAGAGCCACAACGACCCGCTGTTTGGCGCGCATGACTATATGGAAATGGCATACCGTCAGGCCATCATGAATCCCGATAAGTGGGAACAGATACTCAGCGCAGAGCGCGCACGCCTCAAGACCGACGAGCTGCGGGAAGAGTTTGACTATGTCAGTCGGGCATGCAACCCGAATGCAGACAGTCGTATCGCATTGTTCAATGAGATACTGAAGCCTGAGAACCGCAAGCACGAGCCGTGGGCACTCCGCACGCTGCGCTTGCTCAACTCCGATGTGTTCGAGCCTCAGAGCAACGCATACATTGAGCCGAGCCTCAGTTCGCTGCCCTATATCCAGCAGACCAGTGACATCTTCTTCCCCGGCAACTGGATGAAAGCCCTTTTGGAAGCCCATAAGAGTCCCGAGGCCAAGCAGCTCATTGAGAACTTCGCCAAGTCGAGCGGCAACTGCCCGGATAACCTGAGAAACAAGGTATTGGAGGCAGGTTGGGTTCTGACCAAGCAGGGAACCTACGTGGAGAAAGCCAAGCCGACGGTGGTGAACCTCGGTCAAGGCAGTAAGGCACCCGCGAAGCCCGCCCCCAAGAAAGCAACTCCAAAGAGACGCCGCTAAACCGGCATCTAACAATCGGTATATAATAAATAAGGTATGATTCTTTTCTTTCAGACCCCGCAAAAGAGCGTGATAGCCACCGAGACGGCGCATCCGCTTAGTGAACAAGACATCAAGGCACTCTGCTGGCTCTACGGCGAGGCCACGCTTATAGATGCAGAAAAGTTAGAAGGATTCTTCGTAGGTCCGCGCCGCGAGATGGTGACCCCGTGGTCCACCAATGCCGTGGAGATTACGCAGAATATGGGACTTCAGGGCATCATTCGTATCGAGGAGTATTTCCCCGTGGCATCAGAAGATGCGGAGCATGACCCGATGCTTCAGCGAATGTATAACGGCATTGACCAAAGCATCTTCACCATTAATATCAAGCCCGACCCCATCAAGTATGTGGAGAACCTTGAGGAGTATAACGAGCAGGAAGGACTTGCCCTCAGTCCCGAGGAAATCGAATATTTGCATAAGTTGGAGCAGCAGAACGGTCGCCCCTTGACCGACTCGGAAATCTTCGGCTTTGCGCAGATTAACTCGGAGCATTGCCGGCATAAGATATTCGGTGGTACTTTCATCATTGACGGAAAGGAAATGGAGAGTTCCCTCTTCGCGATGATTAAGAAGACCACACAGGAGAATCCCAACAAGATTCTGTCTGCCTATAAGGACAATGTGGCCTTTGCGCAAGGGCCTGTCGTGGAGCAGTTTGCCCCGAAAGACCAGAGCACGAGCGACTATTTCCAGGTGAAGGACATCGAGAGTGTGATTTCGCTGAAGGCAGAGACCCATAACTTCCCCACGACGGTAGAGCCGTTCAATGGTGCTGCCACGGGAACGGGCGGAGAAATCCGTGACCGTATGGGTGGTGGCGTAGGCTCTTGGCCGATAGCCGGTACGGCTGTCTATATGACAGCATACCCCCGTATCGACGGCGGGCGCGACTGGGAGGACATCCTTCCCGTCCGCGAGTGGCTCTATCAGACTCCCGAGCAGATATTGATCAAGGCTTCCAATGGTGCATCCGATTTCGGTAACAAGTTCGGTCAGCCGCTGATTTGCGGTTCTGTCCTGACATTTGAGCATCAGGAGGCCGACGATACGAAATACGCCTACGACAAGGTGATCATGTTGGCGGGTGGTGTCGGTTACGGCACTAAGCGCGACTGTCTGAAGAAAGAGCCGCAGAAGGGCAATAAGGTCGTAGTGGTCGGAGGCGACAACTACCGCATTGGTCTGGGTGGTGGTTCGGTGTCTTCCGTAGATACGGGACGTTATTCAAGTGGTATCGAACTGAATGCCGTGCAGCGTGCCAACCCGGAAATGCAGAAGCGTGCCTACAACCTTGTGCGCGCCCTTTGCGAGGAAGATGTGAATCCCGTGGTGTCCATCCATGACCACGGTTCTGCCGGTCACCTCAACTGTCTCTCTGAATTGGTGGAGGAGTGCGGTGGCGAGATTGATATGACCAAGTTGCCGATAGGCGACCAGACGCTTTCCTCGAAGGAGATTATCGCCAACGAGAGCCAGGAGCGCATGGGACTGCTCATCGACGAGAAGCATATCGACCACGTGCGTAAGATTGCCGAGCGTGAGCGTGCCCCGCTGTACGTGGTGGGTGAGACGACGGGCGATGCCCATTTCTCATTCAAGCAAGGCGATGGCGTAAAGCCGTTTGACCTCGATGTGGCACAGATGTTCGGCCACTCCCCGAAGACTATTATGCGTGATACAACCGTGGAGCGGCATTATGGGGATGTCACTTATTCCCTTCCCTGTGACTCAGATACCCTTGATGGCTATCTGCGCCGTGTCCTCCAACTTGAGGCAGTTGCCTGCAAGGACTGGCTGACCAACAAGGTGGATAGAAGTGTGACGGGAAAGATTGCCCGTCAGCAATGTCAGGGTGAGATACAGTTGCCGCTGAGTGACTGCGGCGTGGTGGCACTCGACTACCGTGGAAAGAAAGGTATCGCCACCGCCATCGGTCATGCCCCGCAGGCAGGTCTTGCCAATCCGGAGGCAGGTAGCGTATTGTCGGTAGCCGAGGCGCTGACCAATATCGTATGGGCACCGTTGGCAGATGGTATGGACTCACTGAGCCTGAGTGCCAACTGGATGTGGCCGTGCCGCTCACAGGAGGGTGAGGATGCCCGCCTTTATGCAGCGGTGCGAGCACTCTCCGATTTCTGCTGCGCCCTGCACATCAACGTGCCGACGGGTAAGGACTCGCTGTCTCTTACCCAGCAGTACCCGAATGGCGAGAAGATTATCTCCCCGGGAACGGTCATCGTCAGTGCGGGTGGCGAGGTTTCGGATATCCGTAAGGTGGTGTCGCCCGTGGTGGTAAACGACAAGGGCGCAAGCCTCTATCACATAGATTTCTCCTTTGATGAGCAACGACTTGGCGGTTCCGCCTTTGCCCAGAGTTTGGGCAAGGTGGGTGATGATGTGCCGACGGTGCAGAATCCCGAGTATTTTGCGGATGCCTTCAATGCAGTACAGGAACTGATCAATCGTGGATGGATCCTTGCCGGACACGATATCTCTGCGGGCGGTCTGATTACCGCATTGCTCGAAATGACCTTCGCCAATACCCAGGGTGGTTTGCACATCAACCTGCACGACCTGTGCAAGGATGGTGATGTCGTCAAGACGCTGTTCGCCGAGAACCCTGGTGTGATTGTGGAGATCAGCGATGCGCACAAACAGGAGTTCAAGGACTTCATGGAAGATCAGGGTGTGGGCTATGCCAAAATTGGCTATCCCGTGCCTGACAGCCGTGAGATTGTCGTTACTTGGCCTACGGGTGAGGACAAGAAGGAAAGTCATGCCTTCGATATTGATGCCCTCCGCGATGTGTGGTACAAGACCAGTTACCTGCTTGACCGCAAGCAGAGCTTCAACGGCAAGGCAGCAGAGCGTTTCGAAAACTACAAGCAGCAGCCGCTCGTGATGAAGTTCAATCGCGACTTTACGGGCAAACTCTCTCAATACGGCATCACGCCAGAGCATGAGCAAGGCGCGAAGAGACCCAAGGCTGCCATTATCCGCGAGAAGGGTACGCAGTGTGACCGCGAAACGGCTTACGCACTCTATCTTGCCGGCTTCGATGTGAAGGATGTGATGATGACCGACCTCGTTAGTGGCCGTGAGACGCTTGAGGAAATCAATATGATTGTATTCTGCGGTGGATTCTCCAACTCCGACGTGCTTGGCTCTGCCAAGGGTTGGGCGGGTGCTTTCCTTTTCAACGAAAAAGCAAAGGAAGCCCTCGACAAGTTCTATGCACGTGAGGATACGCTCAGCCTCGGCATCTGTAATGGTTGCCAGTTGATGGTGGAACTCGGACTGACGGGTGCAAAAGGCGCAAAGATGCTGCACAATGACTCCCATAAGTTTGAGAGCGAGTTCATTACTTTGACTATCCCGCAGAACAACAGCGTGATGTTCGGTTCACTGAGCGGTAACCGTCTCGGTCTCTGGGTGGCTCACGGCGAAGGCAAGTTCTCGCTGACGGAGGAAGAGTCTGCCTATCATATCGTGGCGAAATACAGTTACCACGGCTATCCCGCCAACCCCAACGGCTCTGCCTATGACATTGCGGGTATCTGTTCCGAGGACGGTCGCCATCTGTGCATGATGCCCCACTTGGAGCGTGCCATTTTCCCGTGGCAGAATGCGTGGTATCCTGCCGACCGTCGCGAGGATGAGATTACCCCGTGGATGGAGGCATTCGTGAACGCCCGCAAGTGGGTTGAGGCACATACCGCCCGTTAATCCGTTTGGTCTCCATGCCCAATATCTACTGGGAAAGTTTCCGAACCTTCTTTCGCATTGGCATATTCACCATTGGTGGTGGATATGCCATGATTCCATTGATAGAAAAGGAAGTGGTGGACAATCATAAGTGGTTGGCAAAAGAGGAACTTTTGGACTTGATTGCCATCGCCCAGAGTTGCCCCGGCGTGTTCGCCATCAACATCAGTATCTTTGTGGGTTATAAGTTGCGGAAGGTGCGCGGGGCACTCACCACGGCACTCGGCACAGCCCTTCCCTCCTTGCTCTGCATCCTTGCCATTGCGATGTTCTTCCATCAGTTTGAGGACAACAAGGTGATCGCCTCCATCTTCCGAGGCATCCGCCCTGCGGTGGTGGCATTGATAGCCGTGCCCACCTTCAATCTGGCAAAGAGTGCGAAGCTCACATGGACGAACTGTTGGATTCCCGTTGCCTGTGCCCTCGCCATCTGGGCATTCGGTGTTTCCCCTATTTGTATCATTATTCTTGCGGGTATTGCCGGCTATCTCTATGGCGTGCTCGCACCGTCCGACTCCTCTAATCCTTCCCGCTCCGTATGATTTACCTGTCCCTGTTTCTCACCTTTTTTAAGATTGGCGTCTTCGGGTTTGGCGGGGGCTATGGCATGCTCTCGCTGATTCAGCACGAGACGGTGGTCAGTCATCAGTGGCTGTCTGCCGCGGAGTTCACCGACATTGTCGCTATTTCGCAGATGACTCCCGGCCCGATAGGCATCAATTCCGCCACTTACTGTGGCTATACCGCCGTGAAGAATGCGGGCTATTCCGTGCCGATGGCCATTCTGGGCAGCGTCACCTCGACCGTTGCGCTTGTCTTGCCCTCGCTTATTCTGATGATACTCATCAGCAAGCTATTCATGCGGTATATGAACACCCGCGCCGTGCAGTCTGTTTTTAAGGGGCTTCGCCCTGCCGTGGTCGGACTATTGGCTGCTGCCACATTGATACTGATGACCCCCGAAAACTTCTCCACTCCCGAGGAGAATCCCTGGCAGTTTTGCATCAGCGTGGCCCTTTTCGCGGCTACAGCTTTTGGTACGGGCTATTTGAAAATCAATCCGATACGGATGATTTGCTATGCCGGACTTGCCGGACTTCTTTTGCTTTGATGAAGCAGCCATCTTGTTTTGCTCAGATGGCATGTTATGACAATAAGAAGGCTGATTATTCCACTAATCAGCCTTCTTATCATTCAGATAGTTTGAGCTTATTTCTTTAGATAGTTCGCTAATGGCGAATGAATGTCACGCAGCCCTTTGGCAACACTACAGGCATTCATCTGCGCACCCATCTTAGAGGTGTGCGTATGGTCGCGCTTGAAGTATTGGGAAGCCTTCTCCTTGCTCTTTGCCTCGTCTTTGGAGGCAAATTTCTTGTCGAGAAAATCGGCGGAGATGTTATGCACATCCACGAACGCTACGCCCGTCGCCTCAACCACCTCGCGGTACCACTTCCCATAACTGTCGTTACGCCGCTCTATCCGACCGCCTGGCCATTCGTTGCGGGGTGTGAGCGAGAGCAAGATGGGGGTTGCCCCTTTTTCGCGTACATCGTCAATGAACTTGCGGAGATACCACCCGAAACTATAAACCACCTCATACGAGCCGTTCTCCAACTGATAGACGTGGCAAGTGTCCTCGGTGTTGGCAATCACGCCACGGGCTTTCTGGTCGGTGATGGGACTGATGTCATTGTGTCCGAACTGGATAAGCACGAAGTCGCCGGGTTGCAGGGAGTTGTATATCTTGTCCCAACGCCCTTCGCGGAGGAAAGTACGCGTGGAGCGACCTGCGATCGCCTGGTTCGTCCATGTAATCTTGGCGGGGTCGAATATCAGCCCAGCCTGAGATGCCCAGCCCCACATCCCGTCCTCGTCCTTATCCGTGTTCTTCACGGTGGAATCGCCAGTGATGAACACCACGGGCTTACCCTCCTCGCGCGTGACATCCACCGTGGGACAGGGCACGTTAATCATCAGCTCCTGCAAGCCCTTCAGCTTCGGGTCATGGGAGTAATAGATGCCCTCTGCGGCGCTGCGGGCGTTGAGTTCCGCCCCGAACTTACTCGTATGGATATGGTCGCCGAAGAAGTGATACTTCTCTTTCCAACCGCTGAACCCGTCGAGCTTCGCCCCGGAGATTTCGTTCAGATCCACGAATGGCACACCCTCCACGGCTGCGATGTAGGCAGCCCAACCGGTCTGCGGCTTGCGCACAATCTTGCCTTGCTCGTCGAAGGCATCGCGGGGCGTCAGCGACATCAGTAGTGGATTGGCTCCCTTGGCACGGATTTCGCTGATGTACTTACGCAGGTAGGTGCCGTAGCTATACACCGTGTCGTTCACTTGCTTACGCTCGTTGAATCCAACGACCATCGTGTCCGCATCCACCCCCGGAATGACACCGCGGGCACGCTTTGCATCGAAGAAGTCAGCCGTGTCGTTATGCCCGATGGAGACGATGACCCAGTCACCCGGTTGCAGCGCCTCGCGCACGGCGGGCCACAGGTCGGTGTAGAAGGTGCGGGTGGACATTCCACCGAGGGCTTGGTTCTCCACCGATATTTTCCGTCCGTCGAAATACTGCGGGGCGAAATATCCCCATCCCCATTGTCCGTTGTTTCCGTTTCCGAGTGTGCCGTTCCGCATCGTGGAGTTGCCTACGAGGAACAGCACGGGATTGTTTCCCTGTCTCGTCGTGCCGGGGGCAGGGCGGTTCATCAGCGCCTTGGCGATGGAGTCGGGCGTGTTGTCTATCACTTTGCGGGTGTCTTCGCCCGGTATGGGCAGGTTGTCAAACGCCTGTGCTGTGGCAAGCAAAGTGCAGGCGGAAAGGGCAAAAATAGTTAGTAGTCGTTTCATTGTCTGTTTGTTTTACGGGTACAAAGATACAAAAAAATAAGGGGCTTTTATCCCGCAATCCTAAAAATCTTTGGGAAAGGTCTGGTAATCTGTCGCTTTTTTTATATATTTGCACCCGATTATGGTAGAAATACGAAAGGTCACATCCCCCAAGGAGCTGGAGCAGTTCGTCCAGTTCTATTATGATTTGTACCGCGGCAGCGACCATGCCGTTCCTTATCTTCATTTCGATGAGATATCTACGCTGCGCCGCGACAAGAACCCCTCGTTTGAATGTTGCGAGGCAGATTATTTCCTCGCTCTCCGCGACGGGAAGGTCGTGGGCCGAGTGGCTGCCATCATCAACCATCGTGCCAACGGGCGATGGGACTGCCGGCAGGTGCGCTTCGGATGGTTTGACTTCATCGACGATACGGAGGTCAGCACCGCACTGCTGAATACCGTGGAGGAGTGGGGCAGGGCAAAGGGAATGACCGAAATGATTGGACCGATGGGCTTCATCGATACTGACCGCGAGGGAATGCTTGTCGAGGGTTTCGACGAGCTCTCCACGATGTATGTCAATTACAACTATCCCTACTATCCCAAGCATATTGAGCAGATGGGCGGCTTCGCGAAGGACAACGACTATGTGGAGTACAAGATTCGTGTGCCGGAGGTTGTGCCCGACAAGTTTGCAAAGGTCACGGAGATGGTGCGCAACCGCTACCACCTCGCTGTGCATAAGTTCACCCGCCGGGAGTTGGTGAACGAAGGCTACGGCAGACAAATCTTCGACCTGCTCAATACTACCTACAAAGACCTCTATGGCTTCAGCCAACTGTCGCAGGCACAGATAGACAAGCTCGTGAACGACTACATCAAGATTGCCGACCTCAACCTGGTGACTGGCGTCATGGATAGTGACAAACTGGTGGGCTTCGGCATCACCTTCCCTTCGTTCTCCCGTGCCTTGCAAAAGACGCGCGACGGCCGCCTCTTCCCTTTCGGTTGGTGGCATCTGCTGAAGATTCTGAAGTGGCATAAGACCGACACCGTCGATTTGTTGCTGATAGGCGTGCTCCCCGAATATCGCTCCAAGGGAGCCAATGCCCTTATCTTTGACGACTTGATTCGCCAGTTCCAGCGCTACGGCTTCAAGTGGGCAGATGCCATGCCGATGATGGAGACCAACCAGGGTGTCCTTTCCCAGTGGCAGTATCTTGAGGCTGCTGTGCATCGTCGCCATCGTTGCTATAAGAAGTCCTTGCATATTTCCTGATTTCTGAGTGACGGTGCAAAGGTACAACCTCGCGCCGCCGATTCCAAGAAAAGTGTGTCTATGTCATAGGTACGCTTTTAACCTTTTCTAACATCTTTTTAATTCCTTTTACGCCGTGGGAGGGGGAAAAAAAGAGGGGGACTATAGGGGGTGAGTTTTTGGGGGAGGGCAAGCCTCCCCCAGCTTTTAGGGGCCCCTTACAGGGCC